>CAIWVT010000298.1 GCA_903916135.1 uncultured bacterium | reverse complement strand
GGGAATCTATAGCAGAAATAGTTCAATCTATACCATCGGCACAGGCTTTAAAACGATATAAATTTATACACGTTTTGTTTCTTGTTCTTCTTTTTGTTTTGGTCACTTTATTATTATTGGCGGAAAGTTATATAGGAATTCTTTGGACTGCACCCATGATTTATTTTGCAATTACTCATAAGGCACGGTATTATGGATGGGCTTGCGTAGCCGGAATATACGGACTTCTTCCGGGGATACAATTTATTTTATTAGCAATTGAACGTCCGAATATTATTGGTTTTTTAGTAGTACTTGTTGTTGGCATAATAATAATCCTTATTTCAATCGGGATTGCTTTTTTGGGATTTTATCTTAGAAGTAAATTAACACCGAGTTATATTGAAAAGAAAGAGCTTTATATAAATAGTGAGGGACTTAAAAGGCTTAGATTGGTTTTTGAGTTTAAAGATTAATGGATTAGAAAGTGATAATAAATTTTAATATCAATTTGAGGGAAGTTGGAAGTTTCGGGCAGCCTTTTGAGGATGAAGATACTCCAAGCCCGACATAGCAGTTGGGGACTATGATAGGGAGGTGCGAAGTTGCAAACTTCGCACAACTGGTATGAGGTGCGAAGTTGCAAACTTCGCACAACTGGCGAAGTTGCAAACTTCGCACAACTGGTTGGAAACTTCGGATAACTGATAAAAGTGGAGTTTAGAGACCACTTTAAAAAACGGGCTTGGCTCAGCTAAGGAATTAATAATGCAAATCAAAAATCATGAAAAAAACATTACTATTTTTATTGCTGTTGATAGCTATTGGGCTAACTGAAACAAAAGCACAGCAAAGCATTAATGCCACAGGCAAAAATGCAACGGGTAGCGGAGGCTCGGTTAGCTATTCCGTTGGACAGGTTACTTATCAAACCAATACAGGGGCTAACGGCTCAGTAGCACAAGGCGTACAGCAACCTTATGAAATTTCGGTAATAGGTATTGATGAAGCCAAAGACATAAATCTTTCGGTTTCGGCTTATCCAAATCCCACTACCGATTATTTGGAGTTAAAAGTTGATGCTTCGACTACGCTCAGCATCCAATCAATGAGTTATCAGCTTTTCGACATGAACGGAAAACTATTGAAAAGTGAAGTGATTTCGGGAAGCCAAACACGTATTGCTATGAACAACTTTGTTGCGGCTACTTATTTTGTGAAAATAACAAAAGGAAATAAAGAGATAAAAACATTTAAAATCATTAAAAATTAAGGAGAAATAAAAAATGAAAAAAACAATCATCACATTAGCAAATTTGCTAATCATCACATTGGTGATGGCTCAAGCGCCAGAGAAAATGAGTTATCAGGCAGTAATTCGCAATAGCACAAATGCATTGGTAACAAACACACAAATTGGCATGGAAATAAACATCCATCAAGGTTCTGCCGCTGGAACAATAGTTTATACCGAAACCCTAACCCCAACCACCAATGCCAATGGTTTGGTGAGCATTGAAATTGGCGGCACTACGGGTTTTGATACGATAGACTGGGCTAACGGGCCTTATTTTATGGAAACAAAAACAGCCACAACACCACCATTAACAACATATACCATCACAGGAACCACTCAGTTGTTGAGTGTGCCTTATGCCTTGCATGCAAAAACAGCAGACAATGGTTTTAGTGGCAATTATAATGATTTAACAAACAAGCCGACATTGTTTAGTGGCTCGTATAACGACTTAACAAATCAGCCAGCTTTATTTAGTGGTGATTACAATGATTTGAGCAATAAGCCAGCCTTATTTAGTGGTAATTATAATGATTTAACAAATAAACCCACCCTTTTTGATGGCAATTACGATTCGTTATGGAATAAGCCCAACATTAGAGATACCGTAACAATGTATGGTTTTAGCGGCAATTACAATGATTTAACTAATAAACCAACTACCGATGGCTCAGAAACTATAATTACAGCCGGAACAAATGTTACCATTTCAGGTAGCGGCACAACAGCTAATCCATATATTGTAAATAGCGCCAATACACATTATGTTGGCGAACTTTATGGGGGAGGTATAGTATTTTGGGTAAGCCCTGACGGACTACATGGTTTGGTTATGAGTTTAGACGATTTAAGCAGCGCAATTGCATGGAGCAATATAACTTCTGTTGCAGTTGGAAATGCCAACGATATGTATGATGGTTTATCAAATAGCTATGCAATAGTAGCTCAATCAGGGCATACAACAAGCGCAGCGCAACTTTGTCTCGATTATTCTTATGGTGGTTATAATGATTGGTATTTGCCTGCCTCGTGGCAAATTTCGCAGATTTATCATAATGCCTATACATTGAATTATGTAATGGTAAATGATGGTAATCCGGCAACCGTTCCGTTGGTTACAAATCAAAACAATTCAAATCCACCATATCCATATTATTGGTCTTCTACCGAGTACGATAATGGCGCCGCGTGGAGCCAGTACTTCGACGGCGGGAGCACGAGCGGCGGCAGTAAGGCGGATACTTTTAGAGTTCGTGCGGTTCGAGCTTTTTAACCCTTTATCTATTTAACAATTTAAACATACCGCCTTTGGCGGTCGAAATTTTTTTTTAAGAAAGGACTTTTATTAGATTATGGCTTTATCACAAGAGTTGCCAATATATAAGGATACTTATAAGCTAATTTTGCTAATATTTGAGAGAACCAAAGAGTTTTCACGCGAATACAAATACACGCTGGGACAGGATATGAAGCGTGATAGTATAATGCTTGTAAGGTCTATATACCGGGCAAACCGCAATGTTAGTAAACGCCAATATTTAGAGGAGTTTTTAGACATTTTTGAAATACTTAAATTAGAAATTCGTTTGTGTACTGATTTAAAATTATTAAGCATAAAACACTTATCAGAAATAAGCCAAATGCTTGATATTATCGGGAAACAAGC
>CAIWVT010000297.1 GCA_903916135.1 uncultured bacterium | reverse complement strand
TGCTAACTGCTAACTGCTAACTGCTAACTGCTAACTGCTAACTGCTAACTGCTAACTGCTAACTGTTAACTGTTAACTGTTAACTGTTAACTGTTAACTGCTTACTGTTAACTGCTTACTGTTAACTGCTTACTGTTAACTGTTAACTGCTAACTGTCTTTTGGTGCCCAGAACAAGACTTGAACTTGCACGTCCGTAAGGACACTACCCCCTCAAAGTAGCGTGTCTGCCAATTTCACCACCTGGGCTTTTCGGCTACAAAAGTACGTAAAATTTGAATTCAACAATATTATTTGTGTAGTTTTTTTTTATATATGTCCAAGCAAATGGAAGAATTTGATATTATAATAATTTATATCACTGATTATCAAAAGAAAAAAATATTTTCGATGAATAAGAAGTTTTTGGACGCAATAATTATTTGTGGAGAAGTTTTACTTTTATGATAAATTTCATTTATAGAAACTTCCAATTTGTGCCTTTTTCTATGAGAAAAGCTTCTTAAACATTTTAGTTTAAGAAAAGTTGAAGAGGCTGTTATCAAGTCAAGAAACATGAGTTTTATAGCACAGTAGGGGAGTAAAACAACATGCCATTAGGTTACGATTTTATGCTTTGCGAAACAAAAGGTTTTCATCTTTACATAAAAATTCAGGATGTTCAGAAACAAATGAATCTGTGTAAATCTTAGGACAATTGTCTTGAATTGCGAATCCGGTTCAGGTATTAACCAAGAATCAGCCTTGTAGCCTGTCCTCCACCATCGCCTGAATTGTGGTGCAAACATCTGCAATCGTATCACTTTCGCCCACCACCATACAATGCCAAGCTAAACCATAAAACGTTTCGCGCTCGTTCAGCATATTTGCTATATATCCCATCAAATCTTTTTGATGCGATAGAAGCGGACGGTGCGCCATTTCGTCGCGTAAGCGTTTCAGAAGCATCTCCGCAGTAAGTTTTAAATACACAGTTATCCCTGCGACATTCATCATCGCCATTGCATTAAAAAAACATGGCATTCCGCCACCACATGCCACCACAACATCATCATCCCGTGCAACAATAGCCTGCAACACCTTTTGTTCCGCTACGCGAAAAGCATCTTCGCCCTCCATTTCAAAAATTTCGGCAATCTTCTTTCCAAACTGTTCCTCAAGCAGGCTATCAGTATCTATAAAATCAAATCCCAAGTTCGCAGATAGCCTAACACCTATGCTGCTTTTTCCACACCCCATAAAACCTATTAGAAATATTTTCATCATCTATAAAATTGCAAATACAAATGTAAACATTTTTGCCTAAACATTTACAGAATATCGTTTCATTGGCTATTCAAAAGAACATTTTTCAGTATTTTATCAAAGGAATAAACCTCAGCCAATCACTAGTGTTTCAGGATAATCAAACCCATTATAATGCTGCGCTGAACTGATATAAGCCCCCGCAGGAAAAACCAACATGAAATTGCCTGACTTGATGGTATCGGGTAAATGAACATTTTCGGCAAACACATCATGGCTGTCGCAAGTGGGACCCGTAATTATATAATGTTGAAATGAAGTTTCCTTAGGAATGTGATATGGATAAATTACTGCATAAGAAATTTGACTCATCACCCATTGAAACCCCTGACAGATGCCACTATCGAGAAAAATCCATCTTTTATTTTCCCGCTGAATAACCTCCACCACCTTGCAGACCATAGCGGCAGCATTGGCTAATAAAAAAGACCCGGGTTCGGCAATGATGCGAATGCCATATTGCTTTTGTAGCGCATCAAGTTGTGGTTTTATTTTATGGGCAATAGCTTCAAGCAAAACATAAGAATCGCAATTATGGGCAGGGAAACCGCCTCCGATATTAAGGAACTTTAGATGGATATCATTTCGGCTCAATTCTTCCAATAGTTCCGAAACGATACCAATAGCATTTGAATATGTCTCCGGATTTTTATTATTCCAGCCAACATGAAAGGCAATGCCGCTTGGATTTAGATTCAGTTCTTTGGCTTTTTTCATCAGCCTCACAACCTCCGTTTGAGGAATGCCAAATTTGTCGTTCAAAGCCCATTCGGCACCCAAATTGGATATGCTCAATCGAGCAAATATTGATGATTGAGGCGCATGAATGGCTATTTTCTCCAATTCGGTTTCGGTGTCGAACGCAAAGTCTCGGATGCCATAATGGTAGGCTGCACAGA
This sequence comes from uncultured bacterium, assembly GCA_903916135.1. GTDB lineage: Bacteria > Bacteroidota > Bacteroidia > Bacteroidales > CAIWKO01 > CAIWKO01. The sequence goes on along the minus strand of CAIWVT010000297.1, from coordinate 7,571 downwards.
TGTGACTTGGAATCTTAATAGGATTAGAAAAGATGATGCGCTGAGCGGATATCTTCAACGTTTCTAAGATAGAAAGCTCGCCCAAAGAAGCAATTTCGAAATTAGTGCCCAATTGATTCAAGCAAGCAATCACTTCAGGCGTATGGTTTACCTTAACCGGAAAATAGACATCTGAAGCCGGAAATTCCAATTGTTGAAGAAGTGAATGAAGATTGGCAGCAATTTGGTCTTGGCTGCAAATGATAGTGGGAGTCGTGATGGTTTTTTGCAAGGAAGCCGATAAGCTTCGTTGTAAATGTGGAGGTAATGCTGAAAAATCAAACATAGGATTCATTGAAAAGGGGCAATCACTTGCCCCTTTTATGTATTACAGCAATCCGCCGTTTTTATAAATTTGATATTGCGCATCATAAAACTTATTGGTGTGCGCTGTTTTGTTGTTTTGCAGATTGGTGATTTCGCCACTCAGAAAGTCAATCTTGACAGTATCGCCATCATTCAGTTCAAGCAAGTCGAGCATTTCAGTCTTGTAGGTGAGTATCGGAAAGGCTGCATTGATAGCATTGCGTTCATAGATGGCGCCATAAGATTCGGCTAAAATGCACGAAATTCCTAAAGAAATAAAACAATCCACCGCTTGCTGACGTGAGCTACCTGCACCGAAGTTCTTAGCCGTGATGATGATATCTCCTGCCTTGGCTTTCTTAGCAAAATCCTCATAACCTTTCAGATTATCGAAGGAATATTGACCCATTTCGTTGATATTGGTGATAGCCAAATAGCGATTGTGGAAAATCATATCGGTATCAATATCATCTTTTTTAATTATCCAAACTTTACCTTGAACTACGGATGGTTTTTCGGTTTTAGTGCCCACCTCAGACTTTGCTGCAGGTTTCATGATGCCAAGTTTGCCGAATAGGGCAGGCTCATTAGGCAATTGATCAGGAGTTGTGATGAAACCTGCCACCGCTGAAGCTGCTACCACAGCAGGTGAAGCCAAATAAACATAGCCCTTACCTTGTTTGCCATCAAAATTGCGGTTTCCTGTGCTTATGGTAACTTCTTGAGGACCGTTTTGACCCACCTGTCCGGCAGCACAACCAGCGCAACCGGCATTAGAAACCATAGCTCCGGCATCTTTAAATATTTTCACCAAACCTTCGTCCAAAGCTTGATTCCATATTGCATCCGTAGCAGGAACCACTTTGAGAACCACCTGAGGAGCTACTTTTCTACCTTTTAGAATTTCTGCCGCAATGCGCAAATCATCAATACGACCGTTGGTGCAACTTCCTAAAAATGCTGAATCAATTTTGGTACCTTTCACCGATTCCACCGAAGTGTCATCATGAGGATGACCGGGTTTAGCCACCATCTGAACAAATTTGCTGATATCAATTTCATGGGTTTGTTCGTAAACAGCATCGTTATCTGCCTTGATCAATTCAATAGAACTTCCTGTGATTTTTTCAAAATGCTTGATGATTTCAGCATTTGGAGTAAAGAAAATGATGATAGCACCCATTTCGGTTGCCATAGATGAAATGGTGATGCGTTCGTCGAGGGTGAGTTTTTCGGCTTCGTCGCCATAAATCTCTACCGATGTTCCCAAGAGTTTATTGGCGCCAAAAATGCCAAGAAGATTCAAAACGATGTCTTTAGCCGATACATTGGCAGGACGTTTCCCTGTAAAAGTAATCTTTACGGATTGTGGAACCTTAAACCAAACAAAGCCTTTTGCCCAAGCAGCTGCAATGTCTTGGTCGCCCATACCTTGTCCAAACGAACCTAAGGCACCCATGATATTAGCATGAGAATCAGTAGAAACAAAAGTACTTCCGGGCCAAGCTAAGCCACTGTCAATGGCAAGATGTGTTCCGATACCCGAATCAACATCATACACTTTAATGTTGTTTTCGCGGGCATATTGTCTGCAATAATGTTGGTTGGCTGCATACTTCTGATCCGAACCACCGGGGTTACAATCAAAGGTAAATACGGTCTTGCTTGAATCATTAACGGTGAGACCATTATCTAAAAGGTTTTTCACCACATTAGCCCCGCCGAAATCTCGGGCAGCTCGGGTGTCTATAATCACATCAATGATATCATCAGGCTTTACTGTTGATAGATTGGAATGTTTGGAGAGGATTTTTTCTATTAGTGTCATGCTCTTTGTATTTTTAAATAAATAATTTACTTCAGTCTGTCCCGAAAAGGTTCAAATGTCATGAAATCTGCATGATGCACAACGAAAGCTTCGGTGGTTCTTTTCACCATATCGCCTTCTCCCGCATGAGTAGCAATGATGTGACAAACCTCAGCAGGAACACCGCATTGTTCTGCCAACGATACGCCACTAAACGGATGACGTAAATACTTGCCGTATTTCCCTTGAACGGATTTGCCGTCTTTCAGTTCGTATTCCAATAGTTTACCAACATCAGCAAGGATAGCACCTGCAATCAACACATCCATATTAACAGGAAGGTCTTCTTTAAAAAACTTATTCATTTGATCGCCGCAGTCTTTTGCAATATGCACCACTGCACGTTTGTGTCCCATAAAGCTTACCTTCAAATCGGGACCACAGAGTAGTGTGAAGGGAATTGTGTTCAAATCTTTTACGGTGAGCACACTTTTTTCAAGGGCAAGCTCCCAGGTTTTGGCTGTTGCCGCTCTCAAGGATTCATCTTTAATCCATAGGAGTTCGGGCCATAATTCTAATACTTGTACATTCATTTTTTTGTTTTTTTTAGTGTTTATAATTTATTTCTATTACCAACAATTGGGTTCATAAGGAAAAACATCTGCAAGCTCGCCCGAATAATAAAATTCATACGCTAAAGATCCAAATGTATAATTTTTATCATGGATTTTTATGGTTGAACCACCTACAGAGGGATTCTGTTTTGGAACAGACACCGTATAGCCCACATTATATAAGGTAGCCAAAATCTCAGGACGATTGGATATGTCAAAACCCGAACGTAGCCATTGCTGCCTGATTTCTTTCAATATAACCGCTGCATACAGATAGGAGTAATAATGATTCCGATAGTTGACAAGCCGATCGTAACGTTCTTTGGTGATATCACCTGTGTGGAAATCCAGCAGATGAACGTATTTCTTCCCGGGATAAAAGATAGAAGTCGAATCTTTCAGATACTTCTCAGCATTGATAGCCGCTTCCTCTTTGATACCCGTTACTCCTAAAGCAAAATTTGACTCTACGGAGAGAATCTTTAAGGGGCTGATTACCTTCTTATACATTTCGCGCGAGGAATTAAACAAACGCATTTGCTCGCCCATCAATACACAAACCACCAAACGCGGCTCCACATCCATAGCGAGGGAAGCACTATCAATCAGTGCAGAATCTTTTCTTACTGCTATTTTAAAATCCAACCATTCGATGATGTTCATCCATTCGAACAAATTGCAGCTTTTTGATGTCGCGGTCGCTTCTCTGGAATATAGGAGATTACATTCATTGATTTTCGAATTATACCCATTGCTATCAATCATGCTCAGGTTGATGGCATCTATCATGCGTTCAGCAAGTGCAATATTTTTGTGCTGCACATAAGCCTTTTGAATCAATTGTGCATTTAGGGGATAATACTCATTTAATATATTGAGCTTTGCATAAAACTTCGCGATGCGTGAGACTTCATTTTTGGAAGTGTCCATTTGAAAGGTGGTGTAGTCATCGTCCAACTTCTGAAAATAGCGATCGTTATAATCAACCGCCCCCGGATCATTGAAAAGATGAAGTTTGATGCCAATAAAAGCAGAAGTGAGCACAAAACCATTCAACGCAAACAGCAAAATCACCGTTATGGTGGTATATCTGATAGTTTTGTTTTTCTTTAATCGCTGATACATTATCCTCTTTTTTAATTCGCCATCTTTTTATGAAACCCCAATATGTTTGGTAATTTCCACAATTTCACATTGTCATCATCAGGATTTGAGCCTGACACATAGCTGCCAAACTTGCACAGTTCAACATCTGCTGCTTTCACATAAATTGAAGTTTCGGGTCCGCCTTCCAAGTACATTGCCGTTTGTATATTCAAATCCGCCCCTAACATAAAATCAATAAACTCATTGGCATTGTAGGGCGAGCGCGCAAACAAAAACAACACATTGCCTGCCTTATCTTTTGCAAGAACGCACATACTACAACTCAAAATGGGTTTGTGACTCCAATAAATGGCATTGCCCGTATTATCAATCATGCGAATGGATTGAAAACAACAATTGTAGTTTTCAAGGATGGCTTTCCAATCCTCATTCGCCATATCCACAATTTGAAACGAAGGCAGTGACGCATTCTTGGGATTAAATACCGCCAACGCATTAAAACTTTCTTTCACAACGGGATTGTTCACGAATGTATAGTTCTGCATATATCCCATCGCAGTGATATGGTCTTGCAAGGAATACATTCCGGCATTTATAGCTCCGCAAAGGTGCTTCAATGTACACCAATCTTTGATGGTTCGCAAGGTAGTGTCGCTTTCGGTGGCTATTATCAAATCAAAATCAAAATTATCAGGATTAATCTTCACCACTGTAACCTTCGAATCGGAATATTTGGAAACGAAAGGTCCCGGAATTTCGGCAATGGCAAGTCCCACATCAAGAGTCTTCCATTGAATGGCTTCCTTGGTTGGCAGCTTATCCTGACTTCTGCCCGAAACACATAAAACTAAAAGCATAGCACCCATTAGGGTTGCCGTAATGAACTTAGTTTTTAATGATTTAGTCATCGAATTATATCTTATTGATATAGCAAAACAGATTGAAGAAGTTCAAAATAAATGAAAAACATCAATCTGTTTTGTATGTTATTATAAACGGAAATTGTTTACAATTTTGCGATTACCGCATCCGCCATCGCCTTAGTGGAAACCGCTCCCTGATTGACTACATCGGGCGTACCTTTCATCTTCAGCATATCGTAGGCTTTCACTTTGCCTTCTGCCACCACTTCCGACACCGCTTTTTTGATGCGGGCTGCCATTTCGCTTTCGCCAATATGGTCGAGCATCATCACAGCAGAAAGTATCATGGCAATGGGGTTGACAATAGAAACAGGATAATCGGCATATTTCGGTGCCGAACCGTGTGTAGGTTCAAACACGGCAACTTCCGGTCCGATGTTGGCACTACAAGCAAAGCCTAAGCCGCCAACCAGTCCGGCAAATCCGTCGGAAACGATGTCGCCAAACATATTTCCTGCCACTATAACGTTATAGTTTTCAGGATTCTTGGTTAACCACATCATCATAGCATCTATATTCACGTCTTCCACCCAAATGTTAGGATAGTCAGCTTTCGACATCTCTTGCGCAATTTTCAACATCATGCCCGAAGTTTCGCGGATGACGTTGGGTTTTTCGCATACGGTGATTTTGCTGTAGCCACGATTTTTTGCATATTCAAAAGCAGCTCTCACAATGCGTGTGGTATATTTCTTGGTGAAGATACGCGTGGAAACTGCCAGTTCGGGACGTGGACACCATGCAAAGTTTTCGCGAAACTTGGGGTGAGTCATCAGAGCGTCATACACCAAATCGCCAGGGTTGGTCCATTCCACGCCGCCATAAAGCCCTTCGGTGTTTTGACGGAAAATCATCACATCCACCACAGGTTCTTCAATCGAAGTGCCTGCACCGCGACGGATGAAATTCAAGGGGTTCGATGGAAAAGTTTTGCACGGACGCATACACAAATCCAAATCGAAATGCTGACGCATAGCAACAATGGGACTGTAATACTGTATGTTTTTGCCTTGCAACTCAGGCGCCAATTCGGCGGCTGCTTTGTCTTTTGGTTTGGACGTGATGGCACCAAACAGCCCAATTTTGTGTTCTTCCAACAGCTTGATAGTGCGCTCGGGAAGCGGGTTGCCTTCTTTGCACCAAAACTCCCAGCCGATGTCGCCGTTCACATAATTCGCTTTAAATCCAACGGCATCCAACACGCGGATGCACTCGTCTAACACAGGTTTTCCTATGCCATCACCGGGCATAGTTACGATGGTTCTTTTTTCCATAAGTAGTTAATTTTATTTAAGTGTTTATGTTTTTAATTTAGGCGACAAAATTATAACAAATTATCATACGATGATACAAATTGAGCAAATATTTTTTAGAAGCATTAAAGTGTGGAATTGTTGGATTGTTATATTGTTGGATTGGTATGTTGTTGGGATGATAATAAAAAAGGCTTGCTGATGGGCAAACCTTTTTCTTTTTTGAATATCTGATACCTTAGGAAACGTCCTGAGTGGATATTTCCATCATAACATCGCAGATGGTGTCCTCATTATTTTTGATTTCGATGGTGATTTCCTGCGTGATGAAGCCTGGTTTGCTGAATTGAACTTTATAAAATCCATCTTTCAGGTGGTGGGTGCGAAAGGTTCCATCGGGTTTGGTAAAAACATCAGCGATGTTGCCGTCCACCACATGAACCAGCACTTCGGGTTCGGGAACAATAGTATGTCCGCGGAAAGCCGTGCCTGTGAGGGTGCCTACATGCTCGGAAGCTGATGAACGGTGTTGTTGAAAATATTGTTGCGAAAAGAATAGGTGCATTTTTTCTGGTTGACCAATAAATTCCAATGCCAAATTGAGTAAGTTTTTTTGCATTTGTTTTGCCCACACAATTTCGGCTGCATCGCGACTATCGCGCGAACCCGTAACCAATCCCTTATCAGTAGTTTGCATTCCGCGAGCTGCTGCATAGTTGGTTTGAAATGCTGTGAATTCATCCAAAACATCTTCACCACCGGCTGCTGCTGTATGTGCTGTGATAGCTAAAACCATAGCTTCCATATAATTTTCTATATTACCTTTGTTGGCGCGTTGAGTATATTCCATCACACCAAGTGGAAAAAACACTTTATATAAAGGTGTTTTGATTAGTTTGGTATAAATGAAATAGGCATTCAATTCGGTGCAACGTGTTTGGAAATCAGCAATGATTTTGTCAACGTCAGCCGTTTGATCTGTTTGTTCACCCAAATTGAATGTAATTACCCCTAGTTTGCCAAAAAAACCTTCATGTGCGGCTTTCGTATCGGCTATCATTTGGTCGCGCTCATGATTGATATTTTGAGCTATCAATTTACCAATACAGTCGTCGCTACCCAGTTTTTTATTCTCAAATGATACTCTTAGGTTTGAGAATTGATTCGAAAAAAAATTTGTTAGGTCTATCATAGTTGTGGTTTTTATTAAATAAGTGGCAAAAATAATACTTTCCAATAATATGGCAAATTTTTTTTCAATGAAATTAAGAAAAATATATAAATATTTTTGTGAGCATAAAAAGTGTCATAAATAAACAACACATTTCTATTATGTTACGCACTTGTGCATATAGGCAACTTTATCTAAGTATATATCTTGCACACTTGTGCATATAGGCAACTTTATCTAAGTATATATCTTGCACACTTGTGCATATATGCAACTTAATCTAAGTATATATCTTTCACACTTATGCACATAGGCAACTTAATCTAAGTATATATATTGCACACTTGTGCA
>CAIWVT010000296.1 GCA_903916135.1 uncultured bacterium | reverse complement strand
TTAGAATAATATGATATGAAACAAAAAATTATAGCCGCCAACTGGAAAATGAACAAGACTTTGCCCGATGCGGTGCAACTGATTGAGCAAATTAGCGATTTCATCATGACGAAGCGTCTGCGCTTTATGGATGAAAACGTCCAAATTGTGTTGGTGTAATAAAGTACGTTGAAAAAGTGCGTTGGGGCACTACGGTTACATGTCTGTTTTGGAACAACAAATATATGCACACGAAACATAAATAGGAAGGTTGATGATATGTTTGAAACTTTAGTAAAATTTCCCATGCAGAATACCTAAAAAGTAGTAATTTTACAAAAAAAATCATTTATGGCAAAGCAAGCAAAAGAAACTGTAAAGGCAAAGGATAAAAAAAAGACAAAAGTCGTGGCACATAAAACGAACATTTTGTTTCAGAACAAACTATTTTATGGAGATAATCTTGACGTATTACGTAAGTATATGCGAGATGAAACTATTGACCTGTGTTATATTGACCCGCCATTCAATTCCAAGCGCAACTACAATCAAATTTATCTTAATCAAGGGAGCGAAGACAAGGCGCAAGCTCAAGCGTTTGTAGATACTTGGACTTGGGATGATTTTGCTATGGATGGATTGGCAGAAATAATGACGAATGAAAAAGCAAGATTTGGAGTCAAAACAATGCTCCTTATAGAAGGATTTGAAAAAGTGTTGGGCAAAGGAAGTTTGCTGGCTTATCTGATACATATAACGCTAAGGGTAACAGAAATTCATAGAGTACTGAAACCTACAGGCAGCTTTTATTTCCATTGCGACCCTACGGCAAGCCATTATATTAAATTGGTTTTAGATTCTATTTTTTGCACAACAGGTGGTGATTTTAGAAATGAAATAATTTGGCATTATTCGGGATGGAATGCAGTTTTAAACGATAGTTTTAATAAAAGACATGATTGTATTCTGTTTTATTCCAAATCAAATAAAAATGTTTTTAATGGGTTTGCTGAAAAATGGAAATCGGTTGATGAATATGTAAAAATAAGAAAGCAAAAGGTTTTAAAAGATGATAATGGTTCTTTATATGTAATGTCTGACGGCGGAAACGGAACACGAATAAAGAGATATTTACAAGAAGCTATGGATTATGGTAAGCCAATTAGCAATGTGTGGATAATAGACAAGATAAACAATTCGTCAAAAGAACGTCTTGGCTATCCAACCCAAAAACCGGAAGCCTTATTAGAAAGGATTATAAAAGCAAGCACAAACAAGGGAGATATAGTTTTAGACGCTTATTGCGGTTGCGGAACTACGGTTGTGGTTGCAGAAAAATTAAAACGCAAATGGGTAGGCTGCGACATAACATACCAGAGCATATCTTTAATGTTGAAACGCCTTACAGATACCTTTGATAAAAAACTTACAGATTCCATAGAATTAAATGGAGTGCCCAAAGATATTGAAAGTGCAATAGCATTAGCAAACAAGGTTGATGACAGAACGCGCAAAGAGTTTGAAAAATGGTGTGTGTTATCGTATAGCGACAACAAAGCGATGATAAACGAAAAGAAAGGTAGCGATGGCGGCATTGATGGTGTTATTCTTTTAAGTGATTATAAAAGTGAAACGGACAACGCCATTGAACTGAAAAACGTTTATTTCAGTGTTAAGTCTGATATAAAACCTTCTGTAAAATACATACGCGATTTTTACGGTGCAATGCAAAGGGACAAGGCAGTGTTTGGCATATTCATTTGTCTATACAAACCAACAAAGGATATGATAGAAGAATGTAAAAAACTTGGACAGTATCAATGCAATATAATTGATAAAAAATATCCTCTTATAAAAATAGTAACCGTTGAAGAAATATTTAACGGAGATAGATTAGAAATACCAACAACACACAGAATAGATGTTGTGAAGAGTGCCAAGAAAGTAAACAATGGCGATGGGCAAGTTCAACTCAAGTTATAGTAATACTATTTGACTTACCAATTATTTTATTATTCCGAAAAAAATAATAACAATATCAAAAAAAACTCCGCCCATATATCACTAAATATGTATTTTTGTGCTTCACACCTTTCTACATTAGAATAATATGATATGAAACAAAAAATTATAGCCGCCAACTGGAAAATGAACAAGACTTTGCCCGATGCGGTGCAACTGA
>CAIWVT010000295.1 GCA_903916135.1 uncultured bacterium | reverse complement strand
TAATATACTTTTTTATTTAGTTCCGGGAAAATACCGGATATTGAATCATTCATTATTTACGTTAGCAACTCTAAATTATTGTCTGATTTCGAAAAATATCTCAAAGCTGCGAAATTTACATACCTTTTACATAATTGTTGCCACCGCAAGAAGAAAAACCTATAACAAAATTGCATGAAACAACTGCTTTGACTAACGACTGGGTGCCATCCATAACCGGCATTTCAATACTCATAAACACTATGCCAGCCATCATAATTTTGAATAGGTCGAAAAACTTAGTATCAAATTTATTACCATCTCAATTATTGCTCCTTTTTTCAAGGCTTGCCTGCGTAAAGCAGTTAGGCAGGGGTTGTTTTTTTTCATTTCTCATTATTATTCACTTTTTATTTTTTCATTCCATGTTATAGTCCCTTTTTAACCTGTCCCGTACACAAAGTGTCGGGAGGGGTTGGTTTTTTTTATTTTTAATTCCTGCCTGCGTGACGCAGTTAGGCAGGTTCCATTTTTAATTTTATTATTAGGGTTTTGAAGAGGAAGAATATCACTTCAACGATGGCGCGTGAGACTTCAACGATAAAGAATATGACTTCAACGATGAATCATATCAAATCCCAGCCGTGAATATGACTTCAAAGATGAAGAAAATCACTTCAACGATGGTGCATGAGACTTCAACGATGGTGCACGAGACTTCACACATCACGCATATCACTTCAACGGCGAAAAAACACTTCAATGATGAAGAATGCGACTTCAACGATGAAGAAAACGACTTCAATCGTCAAGCATGCGAATTCAAATGTCATGATTAAACATCAAAAACATGCGCATGCGACTTCAACGATGAAGAATATGACTTCAAAGATGAAACATGCGACTTCAAAGAGGAAACATGAAACTTCATTTAAAAAATATTATCTTTCAAAACTCAAATATACAGCTTCCTAAGCTTAAAATTACACTTCAAAATCCAAAATATAAAGAACGAAACAAAATCGAATAAAAAAAATCCTGACGCTTACAGATACTTTTTTTGCGTGTATCCTATCTCAAGTTAATTTCTATCCAAAGAATTTGCAAACGTACAACTATTTTTTGAAACGCAATAAAAAAAAAAAACTTTTTACAAAAACTATATTACATATCTCCTGAACATGCTATCAATAAAGACTTTCAAGATGAATAAAAAAAATATACAAAATATATTTCTTTAAAAAAATAGTAATGACAAATCAGATTTTGTACGAAAAAATAACAAAAACCTTAGTGTCTTTCGCTGGTCTCCGACCTGTCCCATACCGCACCTGCCTCGTACACCTAATGTCGGGAGTCATAGTGGTAAAAATCAAAAATCTCAAACTTGCCCGACTAAAGTCCCTGCCCTACTGCATCACGCAGGTAGGATTCAGGCGGGTCTAAAATCAAAAATCAAAGAGTTTTCCTATCAAAGAAAGGACTTTTGGATGTGGCTGATATGGGCACGCACAGGATGATAGCGGCTTCTTCACCTAACAGGTTTAGCTCTTTGATGGCTCTTCCTGCAGAATACATCACGCGGTTGTCAACGCGCAGGTCGGCAGCCTTGCTCACCGCCGAGCCGATGGCAATAGCCATATCCGTCAGGTTGAACACACAGGGCACCAAGGGATGTTTGTTTTTTTCGGTGCAATTGGCAAAGCCACACCAGCCGCAATCCAAATTGATGGGATTGATTTTCATTGCCAACACCAGCATATACTCAATATGGAGGATGTTTTCGGCATCGCGAATAAAAAAACTTTGATTCATGCGGTTGCCGATTTCAATCATCTTTTTGGATATGAGCGGAAAATCTTTTTGTTCGGCTATCGCCAACATCACATTGTTGATGCCTCTGCCTTTGGGTGCGGTGCGCGCCGCTATCAGCATTTGCTCAGCTATCTGTTGGAGCGCCGTATCTTTAATTTCGTGTTCGAGTAGCATAAATGTCTTATTATAATATTTGTAATCAATGTTTATTTTGTAGCCCTTTCAATTCCTTACCGAGCTTATATTTCAGCTATATTACATCCCTACGGGACTTAATGTTGTTGTGGTGTTTTTTTTCTATAAATATTTTGTCCCTATGGGACTTTCTTGTACGCTGAAATCCACTATCCCGTAGGGATTTGATATTTATAGAAAATTTCAATACGCGGTCTTTTACGTCCCGCAGGGACGGTATATTATTTAACCCGACAACAAATATTTGAAATAAAAACCTCAATGCTTATCCTAATAGTCTAACAGCCTAAAGCCTAAAAGCCTAAAGAGTCACAATTCTATCTTCTTTGTAGTTCACTTCTTTGTCGAGGGTGCCATCTTCTTTATACCAAATTTCTTTGCCGTCTTTTTTATTGTTCACAAAATTCACGATCCGTTTCAGGCGTCCATTCCAATAAAAACCCTTCAAAGTGCCTGAGCCCTCCACAAAATTCCCTTCGCCAATAAAAATACCCCGAAGGTCGAAATATTCCCATTTGCCATGATACAGCCCGTTTTTATAGGTGCCTTTGGTTTTAATTTGTCCGTTGGGATGGCGTTCGATATGGGTGCCGTTGAGTTTATCGTTCACATAGTCGTCTTCCATATAAATGGTTCCATTGTCGTAATGGATGATGCTTTTGCCGTTGCGCAGGTTGTTTTTGTAGGTATCTTCGCTTTCCAAGGTTCCGTCCACATGCCAGCGGGTCATCTTTCCCTCCAAGCTTCCGTTCACGTAGTTACATTCCATCATTTGTTTATCATTTTGGAAATACCAACGGGCAACGCCATTGGGCTTGTTGTTCTTATAAGGAATCTCTTGTTTGAGCACACCGTTAGGGAAATATTCTTTGCGAATATCGCGGCAGGCAGTCAGTAAAAACACAGGAATGATCAGCAAAAAGAAAACCGATTTCTTCATGGCAAGCAGCTTTAGGCAACCATCAATAAGGAGCGGTCAATTTTGTTGATTTTTTCTTCGGCTAATTTCAGGGTAACGTGCAGTTCGTGCTCCTCGTTTTGAGAAGGCATTTCGAACATGGCGTCGGTCATAATCACTTCCATGATGGTGCGCAAACCGCGTGCTCCCAATTTGTATTCAATAGATTTTTGGACAATCAAATCAAACACGGCTTCGTCAAAAGACAGTTGGATATGGTCAATGTCGAACAATTTCATGTATTGTTTGGTCAGCGCATTTTTCGGTTCGGTGAGGATGCGTTTGAGGGTTTCGGCATTCAAAGGATTGAGATGCGTGATGATAGGCAAACGACCCACGAGTTCGGGTATCAACCCATAAGCTTTCAAATCTTGTGGGGCGATGTATTGCAACAGATTATCCTTGTCAATCTTTTCGCGTTCCGATGCGGAAGTGTAGCCAATCATATTGGTTTTCAGGCGCGAACCTATCACTTTGTCAATACCTCCGAAAGCGCCGCCGCATATAAAGAGGATGTTTTCGGTGTTGATTTGTATCATGCGTTGCTCGGGATGTTTGCGTCCGCCCTGAGGCGCCACATTCACCACGGAGCCTTCCAACAATTTCAGCATAGCTTGTTGAACGCCTTCGCCCGACACGTCGCGGGTGATGGATGGATTGTCGCTTTTGCGCGCAATTTTATCTATTTCGTCAATGAAAACGATGCCTTTTTCGGCAGCTTCCACATTGTAATCTGCCACTTGCAACAAGCGCGTTAACACACTTTCTACATCTTCGCCCACATAACCTGCTTCGGTTAATACGGTGGCATCGGCAATGCAGAAAGGCACATGCAGCATCTTAGCAATGGTGCGTGCCAACAGGGTTTTTCCTGTTCCCGTTTCGCCCACCAGTATGATGTTCGATTTCTCGATTTCCACATCATCGGTTTTGGTCTTGGATGGTTTTTGACTGATACGTTTGTAATGATTATAGACCGCAACGGACAATATCCGTTTGGCATCATCTTGTCCAATCACATATTGGTCAAGATGTTTTTTCATATCAATGGGTTTCAGCAGCTCGAATTTCTTTGGGTCAACATTTTTGTTTAAAGCGCCCAACTCTTCGTGCACAATAGCATCGGCTTGCGCCACACATGCATCACAAATATGAGCATCCAAGCCCGCGATGAGCAAGCTGACGTCAGATTTTCTCTTCCCGCAGAACGAACACTTCTCTTGATCTTTAGCCATTCGAGATTATTTTTTTGGTTTTTGCAACACCTCGTCAATCATGCCATATTTTTTGGCTTCTTCTGAAGTCATCCAGTAGTCGCGGTCGGCGTCTTTCCACACCTTGTCGTAGGATTGACCTGAATGGGTTGCAATAATTTCATACAGTTCTTTTTTCAACTTCTGAATCTCACGAGCGGTGATTTCGATGTCGGAAGCTTGTCCTTCTGCGCCTCCCATCGGTTGATGAATCAATACGCGCGAATGTTTCAAGGCAGTACGCTTGCCATTAGCACCTGCACATAAAATGATTGCACCCATAGAAGCTGCCATGCCGGTGCAGATAGTAGCCACATCCGACGAAATATATTGCATGGTATCATAAATACCTAAGCCTGCATATACGGAGCCGCCGGGCGTATTCAAATATATCTGAATATCTTTTTTGGCATCCACTGATTCTAAGAATAATAATTGTGCTTGAATGATGTTGGCGATATAATCGTCAATCGGTGTGCCTAAAAAGATAATCCTATCCATCATCAAACGTGAAAACACATCCACCTCACGGAAGTTCACTTGACGTTCTTCGATGATGGTGCGTGTCATGCCTTGTGCAGCGCTAAATTTGTCGAGGCGCGAACTCGAAATGCCTAAATGTTTGGAGGCATAAGTACGAAATTCTTTACTTGAATCCATGTTTATTTTTTATTTAAAGTTTCATATAGTGCATAGAATTCCGTGCTACTGATTGGTTGCTCAACCACAGTGAATTTTGTTTTGAAAAAATTGTGAAGTTTGTTACGATAAATGTCTTCTGCGATACTTTTCACTTGTTCTTCATCTTTCATAATGGAATCGGTAATTTGATTCAAATAATGTTCATTATATTTGAATTTACCAACAGGATGGCGCTTGTGCTCGTGGTCATGTTCATGCTCGTGTTCATGCTCGTGTTCATGTTCATGTTCATGTTCATGTTCATGTTCATGTTCGTGCTCATGCTCATGTTCGTGTGCATCTTCGAAGTCGTGCTCATGTTCGTGTTCGTGTGCATCTTCGAAGTCGTGCTCATGCTTGGGTTCGTATGTATCTTCAACTTCGTTCACTAAATCATCTTCTTCAATTTCCTCTTGACTCAAATAGAATTTGATATAATCTCTCACTTCATCCTCTCGAACTTTTAAGTTATTATCTTTAACAATTTTGTTTTCGATTAATTGCCATTTGAATTGTCTCTTAGTACGTTTGAATTCATTTTCAGTTATTTCTTCATGAGTACCTTTTTCATCAGCATGTTCTTTCAACAAAGATTTCAGAAATTTGTCGGGAAAATCGAAATTGTTTTTTGATTCAATCAATTCAACCACATCGTTCATAAACACGGAGTCAATATCTTTTTGCAATCCCACTTCAGCACTGTTGCGTATTCTTGCTTTTAATTCTTCAACAGAGGTTATAGAAGACTTAGGCAACATTTTCTTGAACAATTCTTGATCTAAGTCAGCAAGAATATTTCGGGTGATGATATTTAGCGTAAGATTGAATTTTGGTAGAATTGCAGGAAGTTGTTCGGTTTTCATATCTAAGAAATATCCTAACTCTTGTTCGCTTCGTGCAAGTTTCCTTGGATCTATTTCTATGGAATCTTTCACTTTCATACCGATAAATTTCTGCTTGCTTTCTTCATCTATTATGTGCTCCACATAAATAAAAATATCTTTATTGATTCCATTTTCTTTGACAACTCCATTTTCGTCAAGTTCAGCAATAGTGCCCGAAACCAAGTCGCAATCTGCAACAACATCTACATTTTCATATCTGCCAAATCTCCTACGAGCATTCAGTATGAATTTTTCGATAGATTCCTCAGCAACGTCAACTTTATAATAAGTTACCTTCATACTATCATCAATCTCAGCGTTGATTTTTGGTGCTAAGGCAATATCAAAATAGAAATTAAAAGTCGTTTGGGTCTCAAAGTCAATATTTTTATTTTTTTCTACGTTAGGAAGAGGCGACCCATACAATTCTTCATTTTTGTCTTCCGAAATATACTTATAAAGTGCATCCGAATATCCCTTTGTAATAACATCGTACAAAATTGATTTGCCATACATTTTCTTAAGCACACCCATAGGAACTTTCCCCGGGCGAAAGCCTGGAATTTTGGCTTTATTCTGATAATCTCGTAATTGTGATTCCAATTTTTCTTGGTAATCAATAGGCTCGATTTCAATTTTTATTGTTGCTGTTAAATCGTCGTTGTTTTCTTTAGTAACATTCATTTGAAATTATTTTTTTGAATTTTATGCACATGCAAGATGTGAACATCAAATTATTTACATGTGCTGGAGGGATTAATATGAACAAAAGGATTTATAGATAAACTTCGCGTTACCATCAATTTTTTTTAAAAAGTTTATTCACATATATCCTTAATTTGTGCGGATGAAGGGACTCGAACCCCCACGCCTCTCGGCACCAGATCCTAAGTCTGGCGCGGCTACCAATTACGCCACATCCGCAATGCGGCTGCAAAGATACTACATTTTTACGATTACAATAATATTTTTTTAAAAATCTTGCTTATTTACTCGTATAAAACTCTACTTTTGCTGAAAAATATTTTTTTATGCACTACTTGCTTCTTGCCATAATTACTTCAAGTATCATTTTTGTCTTGTTTAAGTTCTTCGAACGCTATCGAATTGACATCATACAGGCACTTACCATCAACTATTTGGTGGCAACGCTGTGCGGATATTTTTCAGCTCCCGAACGCATCACCCTGCATCAAGCCTTGGATAAACCGTGGATAGTGTATGCTGCCATTTCAGGAATACTGTTGATTGCAACCTTTTTTGTTTATGCCATTTCTACACAAAAAGTGGGTATCGCCATCACAAGTGTTTCGGGAAAAATGTCGGTGATTATCCCCGTCCTTTTCGGATTTATTATGTTTCATGAAGTAGCTACATACTTGCGTATCGTAGGGATTCTATTGGCTTTGGCAGCTTTTTATTTAACCTTGATGCGCACCTCTGCCCAAAAAGCACAATCGCGATATCTTGTTCTACCTATATTGTTGTTTTTTGGAAATGGTTTCAACGATAGCATCTTCAATATTTCGCAGGAGCTTTATATCAGAAATGATTTCACCAACTATCTCACTGTTGCCTTCGGCGTTTCTTTGTGCATCGGCATTATCGTGTGGGTGATTAAAGCCTTTGTGAAAAAACAGAAAATCTATTTACGCAGCATCATAGCAGGCATCATCCTTGGTCTTTTGAATTGGTATTCCACCTATTTCTTCTTGGTTGGACTGAGCCTTTTCGATGTTTCGGTATTTGTTCCTGTGTTTAACGTGTGCATCGTAACAATTTCCGCTTTGGTGGGAACTGTTTTTTATAAAGAAAAACTTTCTACTATTAATATTATAGGTATAGTTTTGGCAATGGTTTCTATTGTGCTTGTTGCTTTATAATACCGTTACTTCTATATTTTAATCCAAACTCATTCTGGTATTATGCCGATAGAGTAGCAGTAATTTTCAATTTCCCTGTCCCGCACTATAAGTCGGGAGGTCGGAAGTCCTTTTGTGGCAAAAAAAAAATTCAACCACAAGTTTCACAATGGAAAGCACAAAGCCCGCCTAACCGGACGGGCAAGGGCACAAACAACAATAGAACAATTCAACAATAGAACAATCCTCTGTGAATTTCTTTTGTTCTGTGCAGCCCTGTGTAACGAAAAAGAAAAAATCAAAAAATTAAAAATCTAAATTCACAAATCTAAAATCACAAACTCCTCCTAATGTGGTGAACCAAAAAAAAACAGGGACAAATTGCATCCCTGTCTTTTTCAACATCCTTTGTTTTGTTTTTATCTGATGATGAATAATATCGGATCACTACCTTCCATTAAACCATCAGGAGTTACCGGACGAACTCTGAACCAAAGTTTCGTATCGGGTGTGTAACCTTTCAGATTGGCTTTGCGTTGCGTGGAAGCACCTGCAAAAAGCCAATCTTTGTCTGCGGCAGGTAAAATGCTTGAGGCACTCACCTGCCAAATATACGCGCCTGCTTTTGGGAAAGCAATGCATCCAATAATCAATTCACCTGAACCAATGCCCGGAAGAATAAAAAATTCATCCCGCTGCGATGGAATAGGTTCCTTCGATAACTCAAAACCACTACTGATAAGTATATTTTCGCTTCCTTGAGCTACCCCTTCAACATACCACGCTGATAAGCGCAACAAGTCAACCACTTTTTTTCTTGCCTCTTTCAGGTTCGATTTATCCTGCTTACTTCCATTTTTAGCTAATGCAGCTTTTGCTTCCATATCATCAATGGCTGCTTTTATATTAGGTAAAGTTGGGTTCGGTGTAACGAAATGTTCATTGTCGCTCATGTGTGCATGTACTGAACGACCAAATACGATGAGTACTGCTACTGCAAATCGCATAAAATTGAGGATGATCCTTTTCATTTTCATAATGTTTAATTTTTGTTTAGTTTATAATTAATTGTTTTTAACAAAGGATGTTCTTTTTGAATAATCGAAATTTCAATATGCTTAATATCTGCATGTTAGTTAAATTCGATATCATTTTGATACTGAAAACACGACTGATTTTATCAATGCAAACTGCTTTTGGTACGATGCTATGTTGTTTCAGTACAATGTTAGCTTGCATTGGTGCAATGCTATGTTGTTTCAGTACAATGTTAGCTTGCATTGGTGCAATGCTATGTTGTTTCGGTACAATGTTAGCTTGCATTGGTGCAATGCTATGTTGTTTCAGTACAATGTTAGCTTGCATTGGTGCAATGCTATGTTGTTTCGGTACAATGTTAGCTTGCATTGGTGC
>CAIWVT010000294.1 GCA_903916135.1 uncultured bacterium | reverse complement strand
TCCTGGAGAGGGGAGGCAAGTTCATTTTCCCTCTTCCGGATATTGAAATTGTCTGATTTTACACTTTTTGCATAGTATGACAATATTTAATTGTGCCTAAATGAAAAAAGCATTAATAACCGGAATTGCAGGTCAGGATGGTTCTTATTTGGCAGAATTCCTTTTAGATAAGGATTATGAAGTCTATGGTGTTGAGAAATCATGTTCTATTCTTCCTGTTCAAATCAAAAGTAGAATTAAATACTGTTATGATATTGACATCACTAAACCGGCGTTATTAAAAAAAATTATTAGAGAAATTACTCCTGATGAGATATACCATCTGGCAGCTTATCATTTTTCATCACAAAACGAAGGGAATAAAAATAAATCCTTCAAACAATTTTACTTAATAAATCTTCTTGCAACTAATGAAATTTTAGAGACTATAAAAGTTTATCTCCATGGTTGTCGTTTTTTTTACGCTTCTAGTGGCCAGATTTTTGGTAAAACAGATTGTTTCCCTCAAAATGAACATACACCTTTTCGCCCTGATTCACTATATACTATTACCAAAGCTGCGGGAACCAACCTTTGTCAATTCTACAGGGAGCATCATGGAATCTATGCATCTGTAGGGATTTTATATAATCATGAATCGTTTCGCAGGCCGTTAAGTTTTGTCACTGCACAAATTGCTATATCAGCGGCAAAAGCATTTCTTGGTGTACCTGTTAAACTCGTTCTTAGAGACCTTGATGCCAAGGTTGATTGGGGAGCAGCCCAGGATTATGTACGTGCAATGTGGCTCACCTTGCAACAGCCCCGTAGTGATGATTATATTGTGTCATCTGGCGTGTCACATAGCGTGCGTGAATTTGCAAAAATTGCATTCAATACAGTTGGCCTAAACTCAAACGACTTCGTTTCTCAAGAATTAAATGTAAAGATGAATGAAAAAATACCATTTGTGGGAGACCCTTCAAAAATTAAAAACAAATGTAACTGGAATTCAATAATCTCATTTGACTGCCTTGTAAAGGAGATGGTAGATTCATACGTAGATCTTTTAAGAAGCGAATTGACCACTTTCTAGCTATCAGATATATCAAGTTTTGACAGAATGATGATGGTAAGGCTTTTATAAAATACCATGAACAGGATAAAAAAAAATATTACTGCAAATTTTGTTGGCAGTATATGGCAGTCCATCATGGGTTTGGTTTTCATCCCATTATATATTAAATTCATAGGAATTGAATCGTATGGTTTAATTGGGATATTTGCTACACTCCAGATCATATTTGGTCTTTTAGACGTCGGGTTGGGTAGTACTTTAACCCGTGAAATGGCGCGGCTTTCTGTACTACCAAGTAAAGAACAGGAAATGCGCAATCTTGTTCGTACGCTTGAGGTTTGTTATTGGAGTATTGCTGTTTTTGTCGGAATGGCAGTTGTATCATTATCATCAATCATTGCGCATTATTGGGTAAATGCAGGACATTTGTCTCCTCAAACCATCGAACAGGCTCTTATAATCATGGGCTTAGTAATGGTTTTTCAGATGCCTATCGGATTTTACACTGGAGGGTTGATGGGGTTACAGAAACAGGTTTTGGTTAATATTATCAATGTTTGTATAAGCACCTCACGCGGTCTCGGAGCCGTCCTGATTCTGTGGTTGGTTTCTCCAACGATACAGGCGTTCTTATTATGGCAAATCGTAATAAGCATTATCAATGCCTTTATATTGGCTCTGTTTTTATGGCGCAGCCTACCTCATAGCGAGAAAAGAGCAGTATTTCAAAAGCAGCTTTTTAAAAGCATTTGGAGATTTACTGTCGGAATGAGCGGAATATCTGTCCTTTCAGTACTTCTTACTCAACTGGATAAAGTAATATTAAGCAAGATACTTTCGTTGGAGATGTTTGGTTATTACATGCTGGCCAGTGTGGTAGCGATGAGTCTTGCACGCCTTTTCACTCCCGTTTTTTTTAGTATTTATCCAAGATTGACACAATTAGTTTCTATCAATGACCAGGTTGAACTAAAACGATTCTATCATAAAAGCTGCCAGTTCATATCAGTCCTGATTTTGCCTGTAGCCATTGTTGTTGCTTTATTTTCTTATGAAATTATCCTTCTCTGGACACAGAATTCGGCGACCGCGGAAAAAACTCATCTCATCGTAAGCATTATGATTTGTGGGACTGCACTGAACGGTCTACTAAATCCTCCTTATGCATTGCAACTGTCTTTTGGTTGGACCAAATTATCTTTTTATAAAAACATTGTTGCAGTAATACTGATAGTCCCGCTCATTATTGTTTTGACATTACATTATAGTGCAATAGGTGCAGCTTTTGCTTGGCTAATTTTAAATATCGGATATGTTATTTTTGAAATTCCAATAATGCACGGTAAAATATTACGGAAAGAAATGTGGCATTGGTACTGGAATGATGTATTTATACCCATCTTCGCAGGTCTGGCAATAGCAGGTTTAGGGCGAGTAATTTTTACTGTTACGATATATCAATCAATGATTTTACTCCAATTGATGGTCATTTTAGTACTGACAATAGGCATAACATTAATTTCTGCTCAGACAATGAGGTCAATTCTATACGACCAGTTATCAAGAATAAAATTACATTTATAATCCTCCAAACAAATTCCCTGTTTCTTGGGGCGGAATCCGAGTAATGGCTTGCCCTAAGTTTCATAACAATTTATTAAAACAATAGAAAATCGGAAATCTCTGCTCAAATAAAGTATCATAAATGAATAAAAAAATCTTATTTATTTCTCATAAAAAATCGCAGTGCGGTGTATATGAATTTGGCAAAAACATTACCGATGTTTTACAACATTCAAAAAGTTATCAATTTATAAGGGTTGAATGTTCATCATTAGTTGATTTACAAACTGCCATTGCTAAAAATACTCCAGCCGGCATTATCTATAATTATTATCCATCGGTATTGCCATGGCTTGCAACCAGAATTGGTCCTAAGCTGTGGAAAAACAATATCTCTTCCATTCCTATTCCTCAAATTGGTATCATACACGAGATATCACAGTTTGTAGCAGATTCAGCAACTAATTACAGAAACAAATTTTTACCTAACGGTTTCTCTCATCTGGTTAATTCATTGTTTGATTTTTACATTGCGCCAGATTCGACCCTTTTACTACTAAATCCTTATGTATATAAAACAGGGAGACTGATACCGTCATATCATAATAATTTTTCGATTCCTTCAAAACCTGTTATTGGTAGTTTTGGTTTTGGCACTCCAAATAAAGGATTCGAAAAAATAGTGCAATTAGTTCAGCAGGAATTTGATGAAGCTATTATCCGGTTCAATATTCCTTCTGCAGATTTCGGTCTTGACAAATACGGCATCAATGCAAAAGCTGTTGCGGAAAAATGTGCAGCACAGATCTCTAAACCAGGCATTCAATTAATTGTTACCCACGATTTTCTTGATAATAAAGAGATGTTGGATTTTCTGGCACAGAATACTATTAATGTATTCTTATATGAACATGATAAAACCAGCGGGAAGGGATTATCCAGTGCGGTTGATAATGCAATGGCGGTTCAAAGACCTGTTGCTGTTTCAGATGGTGTAATGTTCAGACACTTATTTGATGTTGAGCCTTCTGTATGTGTCACAAAAAATAATTTAAGAACAATCATTCAAAACGGTTTTGCTCCATTACAAAAACACTATAGTGAATGGAATGCTGAGAACATTTTGTGGGATTATGAGAGAATACTGAATTCGATTTTTGAAAATCGACAGAACTTGTCAAAACATCAAACTGGTGTTATCGGTACAATACGATCAAAATGGAACAGACTGTTGTTAAAGCCAGATAGAGCTTTTACATGGTTAATAGATTCGGTGAAAGCAACAGCAGATGATATGAAAGTGAATGGTTCTGCACAATATCATCCGGTACAAATCCCTGAAGGCGTTTCTTTAAATCGTATCCTGGATAATCGTGCCCGGGAATTATACAAACCTGCCATAGATAAATTAAAAGAGCTGTTGCCGAAAACAATGTCTAAAAAAATTGCAGAAGCCAATGTTCAGCAGGCTTTTGTATTTGATACCGTGTATCGTTATCTTTCTCAATATCAAAATCCTAAAATTTTATGTGTGGGATGTTATCAGGATACCGCTTCTATGAGCCTGATAAAAATGGGGTGCACTGTTGAGGAAATAGATCCGATGATAAATTATTCCTTACAGGAGTATTTTACAAAACCAACCACAGTTAAAAATTCATACAATATTATTTTTTCTACATCGGTAATTGAACACGATCCGGACGATGAGTCATTTATTAAGTGCATTGCTGATTTGCTGGCCCCCGGAGGCATGACTGTGATTACATGTGATTATAAAGACGGGTGGAAGCCTGGTGAACCTAAACCGGAATGCGATGAAAGATTTTATACAAACCAAGACATGAGAGATCGTTTATTGCCATTAATGAGCAATTGCAGTCTGATAGATGAGCCGCAATGGGATTGCCCCAACCCCGATTTTAATTACCTGGGAAAATATCAATATTCTTTTGCAACTTTTGTTGTAAAAAAAAATTAATTCTTTGTGATGGAATATCGCTATCAAATAAGTGAATTGGCATCAATGATATTGAATTTTTAAGATCAACAATAATGATTTATCTTACAGACACATTTAGCAAATAGGAAGTAAACTTGTGGCCGTCGAAATCTCCGTTTGCATTCCTGTTTACAACTGTGCCGAATACCTCGGACATGCTCTAGATTCCATACTCCCACAGACTGATTGCCGAACCGAAGTGATTGTCTTTGATGGTGCGTCAACCGATAATACCCCCTTGATAATAAAGAATTATCTGAGCGTTTGGCCTAATTTACAATACCACCGCAGTCTCAGTCGTGGAGGAATTGACGCTGATTTAGCCAGTTGTGTTGACTTAGCCCAAGGCGATTATCTCTGGCTTTTCAGTGGTGATGATGTTATGCGTTCTGGCGCGATTAATCGTGCAATGGAATTAATTAGTAAGCGACATGATGTTTATCTTTGTAAGCATACCCTTTGTAATAAGCAAATGGATATCTTGCAAGAATATCCAGCTTTGGATCCAGATGTACCTTTTTTAGCTGATTTTGCCAATTTGAATTCTCGACGTGAATGGTTTAAGAGAGCGACTACATCTGAAGCATTTTTTAGCTTTATGAGTGGGCTTCTTGTGCGCAGGGACAAGTGGATGAATGGAAGATTGTCTGATGAATTTAAAGGGAGTTGCTGGGGGCATGTAATTCGGCTATTTGAACTTATAAACTCAGGTTTGTGCGTGTTTTATGTTGCTGAAGTATGGTTAGATAAACGTGGTGCAAATGACACATTTGCCGAAAATGGTGTCATTAATCGTTACAAAATAG
>CAIWVT010000293.1 GCA_903916135.1 uncultured bacterium | reverse complement strand
CAATCACTGTTGTCCGGTTAATTTTGCTTTTTAATAATGTCGTGCCTACGGCACTTTTATTCAACTCTTAATCGTTTGTTCTACCATACTTTCGTATCCCGTACACGAAGTGTCGGGAGGCGACATTATAAAAGTATTGACAATTAGGTGTTTTAAGATGGTTCTTCCTTTTTTACCGGACAATAGTAATGGTATAACTCCGTCATTTATGGCGGAGTTCATAAAACACATATCGTATTTGGCTTTAGCCATGACTTTATGTTTTGTTTTCAGGGCTAAAGCCCTTGTTTGTCTTGTTTATCGTTTAGCACCGCCTTGAAAGGCGGAGTTATTAATCAGGTGCGAAGTTGCAAACTTTGAAAAACGGGTGTTTAATCGTTAATCAATTTTGAGATTATCTTGTTAAATTCTTGAACTTCCTCAATCAGAGGTAAAACTGTTTCTGCATCGAAATCTACAAAATCTGTATAATCACTCTCTTGTCTCCATAAAAACAGATTTGAATACAATTTTCCAAATTTTATATCGAGTTTACTTGATTTTATAAAATATAGATTGAACTGTGTCTTAGTCCCATTATGGGTCTCGGACTTATAATCTGATTTATATAGAAGAGCACTTACCAAGTAATAACTTGAATAATAAAGTCTATTTACGCATGAATTCCATCTTTGATTGTTTGCTAATAGTATAGCATCTTCAAAATTTCATTTGACTTTAAAACGCGGTAATTAATATAATCCTGTTTTGTCCCTGACATTATAAATATATCCCTTCTCTTTTTATATTTTGATATAAAGGAGTAATTTCGTGTATGTTTTCCCAATCATTTTTTGAAAAAACAAATGTTGAAATTGGTTCGCCAATTTCAAGTTCAATATCAAATAGTTCATCTCGATACTCCTTCTCAATCATTCGACTCACTATAGGTTGATTTAAGAGTATTAAAATATCCCAATCTGAATCTTTGTGAGATTGCCCTCGAGCATGTGAACCAAAAAGAATAATATCAGCATGTGGATTCTTTTGCTTAATCCTTGCCTTAATCATTTGTGTGATATTTTTTTCCTGCTTATTCATCTTACAAATATAATCTAATCATTACTGCATCGCTAATCCACTTGTTGCTAACATTCTTATTTCTATTGTTACTTTTACTATTTCTGCAAATATATAAATTATTTCTCATTGTGCTCAAAATATTTGCAAATATATAAAATGTTGCTCACAAATCATTAAATGGTGATTTTATTTTTGATAAGCGTGTGATTGCACATTTTGCATTACCGAGATATATAATTTTGGAATACAAAGATAATATTTTTCAACGGAATCTTATGAACAAGCTTGAATTGTTATATGTTTGATTGGATACTTTGTTGTTTGATTGAGGCAGAGGCTAAAAGGAATGGGGTGAGAGCATGATATTTCGGGGAGCGAATTGAAGCCGCACTCCGACTTGCCGACGTTTTTTTAGTTTTCATTTTCATCTATATGAACCTCGAAATAAGTAAACACATAACTTGCCTTCAGATTTATATGTCTTCCGGTTTGTTGCTTTATTTCATCTGCCACATAAGGCAACACAGTTTGGGTCTCTTTAAAATAATTGATCATAGTCTCGGCAGAAGCAATGCCTGCACAGAACTTCAATCCTGTGTTTTTTGGCAAACTGTTTTTTGTTTGACTAACATAAAGGCTTTCATTAATGGACTGTTGAATACTGTCAATCAGTGGGTGTAATTTGCTTTTGATCAATTGCTTTAATTGCAATTGATTTTCAATAACAAACGAAATAGGAAAAATTTCTTCCATTAGTTCTTTCAATTGCGAATGAAAAGGTTTGATGCAAGCTTTGAGATCATCACGGGTGTATTTTAATTGAAGATATTTTAAACTTTCTAAAAAAGGAAAGTCCCACAATGGAATTTTAATAAAATCACAAGCTGCAATCTCCATGGAATCAAAAAGAGTAAATGTGAACAATTTATCAATAGATTTGTCGAAAGAAAAGATATTTTCGCGCTTGCTTAGTGTATTTGATATTTCAGAAATTAACACATCCTGCTGATTCGTCTTGTTCTCGAAATCAATTAGTGTCAACTTCCATATATCTTCATCAATAAAAGGCATGAGTTCAGTTACTTTATTATGCTCTAACAACACATTCCGATGAAAAATAAGCTCTTGTTTGAAATTATTGACTACTGATTTATGATAGGCAATTTGACGTATCATTGGTTTGGTTTTATGCTTTACGGTATTTATAATTTTTATTCCCTTGTGTAATAAATCGTAATCTTCCATTACCTGATAGAGTCTATCATCAGTTTTAAAAACATCTTTGAATTTCTCGTAAATCTTTGCGCTCGACCACTTATTTATATCTTCCAAAAGTAGATCAGCCCATGACTTGTCAACACCAAACATAAAGCTGTCGGCTAATAAAATATTCGTATGAATTGTACCGTGATTCTCATGCGATTTGTATGTTGAATCGGGACTATAGTAATAATTGAATTGCATATCGTCTTATAAGTTTTTACTATTCATATTTTTGCCCTTTCTTTATTTCGATACAAAATTACTAATTATTGATAGAATATCAAGAGTTGAAAAATGTTTTTTTAATGTGAACCACAAAAGACTGAAAGGGCATGGCTGTTTGTTGAACGCAATAGATTACTGTATGTGAAGTGGTAAACCTATAATAAAAGTTGGATTGTTATACCATTACATACTAAGTTTTAGTCCAAACTCAATTTGGTTTAATGCCGATAGAGTAGCTGTTATAGTACAATTTCCCTGTCCCGTACATATAATGTCGGGGTTGGACTATTACAGATACCGTATCGGTATTATATGGTTGAATAGATACTTTGTTGTTTGGTTTAGGTTGAGCCTAAAAGGATAGAGGGGATAGAGGTTGAAACCTCGGACGAAGGAAAGCATTTCAATTTTGAGCCTACCGTGTTTTTACAATAAGGCTGAAAACCGAATCGCTGCAAAGCGATACACGGGCTTAGGGAGTCTTTTTTGTTGTTGTATAACGTTTCGGCGCTTCCTTTCGTTGGCTTATCACAATATTATCAAGTTTGCCGTATCTTTCTGCCAATGAAAGGAAGCGCAAGTTACCGAACGTTATTCTTTTATTATTTTTATTATTTGTCTTTCGTTATCTGTATTTGTCAGTACTATAAAATATAAGCCGCTGGTCAGTGAACTAATGTCTATGTCTGTAAAATTATTTGTCTTTTCAAATTGTTTTTGTCCAACACAATCAAAAACTTCAAGTGTTTTGGTTTGTCCGAATTGTTGGGGGATTTTAATGTTTACTTGTCCATTTGTTGGGTTGGGGTATGCATTTATAATATTATTCATTGAAGAGGAATAATCATCAATCCCTGCTACATGGCCGTTTGCATCTGTCTTAATTATATAAACATCTGAATTATTACCAAAACTTTTTGTATAACCAGCCATAATAAATCCATTATCATTTGTTTGTTGTACACACCCTGCAACATCATCTGATATACCACCAAATGTTTTTGACCACAAGGTATCTCCGTTTTGGTCTATTTTCAATAATAAAACATCTTTCCCTCCAACTCCGTAACTTTCGGTTGAACCTGCAATTATAAATGCATGGTCATTAGTATATTTTATAGAACTTGCATTATCAACGCTAACACCACCATAAATTTTATTCCACACTTCTTGTCCACTTGAGTTTATTTTTAAGATGTAGGCATCATAGCTTCCTGAAGTTAAATTATAAGTAGTTCCACATAAGAGAAAATTACCATTATTGTCTTCACATACTGAAGAAAAAATATCATACGAAAGTCCTCCATAAATTTTCATCCAAAGAGTATCGCCATTACTGTTTGTTCTAATAACTAAACCATCAGCCCCTGTTGGACCCCCCATTTCAGTAATACCAGCTAATAAAAAACCTCCGTCATGCGTTGTTATTATACAAGCTGCATTATTGTAATCCTTCTCTTCATAAGTTCTTGTCCAAATAGTATTTCCGTTAGAGTTAGTTTTTATTAGATAAACTGCTGAAAAGACATTTGAATAACTGCAAGTCGATCCGCAAATAATAAAACCACTATCAGCACAAATTTCTATACTATTGGCTCCGTCATCCTCAATCCCACCATAAGTTTTAAACCAAAGTGAATCTCCGTTGTTGTCAATCTTCAATAAAAATGCATCCGACGAACCAGCTCCATAGCTTGACGTTGTTCCAGCGATGATATATTTATTATCTAGCGTTTTTTTTATTTGGAATGGTGCATCCCAGCCGTTTCCACCATAAACCTTAGACCAGATTTCATCTCCTGTAGCATTTGTTTTTATTATGTAAATATCGCTCGTTCCTATTCCAAAACTAAAAGTTTGAGCTGCTATTAAATATCCTCCATCATCTGTTTGTATCACACTGCTTCCACCATCATTTGCTGCTCCCCCATAATGTCTCTCAAAAGTAATCTGCGCATAACCAAAAACACTTGCCAATAAAAAAGACAAAAAAAGTGGAAGTTTTTTCATGATGATTTTATTTGTGCTCGGTTTTTCTTTAATGTTCGGTAACGACCAGAGCATTGCCGCCGTGTTTTTTTTGGGGGATTTAAGAGCACTGCCCTTTCTGTCCGCACAAAAGGTAATAGAAAGCACTGCCCGTTCTTACCCACGTCAACCCCCAAAAAATAACATGGCGGCAAGGCGAAAGTTAGCACCTGGCCTTTTATTTTTTATCTGCCAT
>CAIWVT010000292.1 GCA_903916135.1 uncultured bacterium | reverse complement strand
TTGTTAGCTCTTTCGGAGCTATTAATTTTAATAGTTCCTCATGTAAATCTTTTGTTGCCATATTCTTTTTTGCCTGCAAAGATAATACTATGCCAACACATCAAAATAATATTTACCCATGAAATGCTTTGAAATTTATTATATGACCTATTGTTTTAAACGTATTATATGAAAAACTACGAAAAATGCCATTTGCGCTGTGCAATTCCATTATATGCAATAAAAAACGGACTTCCATCTGTGCAATTCCATTATATGGAATATAAAACGGACTTGCACGTGTGCAATTCCATTATATGGAATATAAAACGGACTTGCACGTGTGCAACTCCATTATATGCTATAAAAACAGTAATTGCAGTGAACCACTTGGGTTTTATATACTATTAAAGCATTTTAATCAAAATCGCTTATCCAATTTTTTTTGTAGGAATGAATTTCATCAATTGCGCAACCTTGATTGTAGTTCATAAACTTTCATTGAAGCTTGATAAAGTTTTTATCATGAATAATACCGATACGGTATCTGTAATAGTCTAATCCCGACAGGTATGTGTTCGGGACAGGAAAATGCAAAAACAGTTTTGCCCTAACGGCATTATACCAAATTGATTTTGGGCTATAATATAGTATGTAATGGTAAAAATTCATCAATCTCGAATCAAAACCTCTGTTGGCTTTTTTGATTGTTTTTCGATTCGTAAGAAGTTATCCCAGTATTTTTCTTTGGTCATGTTGTCCCAATGAATTATATAATACCGATATTGATAGGTTTGTATCTGGCAAAGTGCCACCAAAATGAATAGAGATGCAATTAGAAGTGTTTTTCGGATTTTTGATTTTATGGAATCAATAAGAAACGATAGAGGCAACATAAAAAACACCAAAATATCCACATAGACTCTTGAAGAAAAGCTTCCACCATACCACCAATTCCACCACGATGAAACTACATAAGTGAAAAGAAACAAAAAAATCGGCACCGCCCAAAATGCCCATTTTTGTTTTTTAAGCATCCATACCAATCCAAAAAGCGAAACAAGATACATGGGTGTGTAGAGGAACAAACCTTTTTTATAGGAGAACAATATGTTAATGATTTCGGGTTTTGAAAAATCGAAGGTTTCGTTTCCATACGTAAAAATCCAATATTTTCCGGTTTGTAGTTTAAAGATGATTGCTTGAACGCTTATTAATAGTATGAAACAGGCTATGGACAGCACTAGGGGGAGTAGTTTTTGTTTGAGCAGCAAGAGTTTTTGTTTCATATTTTGAAAATCAGTTGCGAACACAAGCAATCCTGGCAAAATAATCATGTTAATGGGGCGGATTAAAAAAACCATTCCTAATGCTATGGCTGTGTAAACAATAAAACGTGCACTGCCATCTAAAAAATAACGCCGCACGAAGTATGCCAGCATATTGATAAATGCAAAGGAAAAAACATGCGACAAGCCCGGTTCGCCTATCGTATAATAAAACAAATTAGTGCCAAACACACAGCAGAACATCATCAAAATGCGACTTTTCGCGCTCAGGGTGTATGTTTTGATGAGTTTATCTAAAAACCACAACCCGATAAATAGATAGAAAAGTGCTTCAAAAATAAATGCTAACTGATAAGGGCGCGAATATCCATCAGCGGAATATCCATTGAGCAAAGCATAGGCATGAGCCGCTAAAAAAAATGGAATCTGCGCCATTGCCACTCCCACGGTAACTTTGCTGTAAGCTTTCCCGTTTTCATATTGGCGGCAATCGAGACAATTAAATTTGTCGTAGTAGGAAACCTTTTCAATTTGTTCGGTAAAACTAAAATTCAAATCATGGTAAATAAAAATTCCGGGTAGATATAAATAATAGCATTTAGCATCGGAACGTATGATAGTCCAGTTTTTATCTTTATTGCCCCAATTGATGTTGGTGGTAGCAAACAAAACAATGATACAGATGACACAAATCCATATTACAGAAGCATTTCTTGAAATATATTCCCATCTTGTAGATC
>CAIWVT010000291.1 GCA_903916135.1 uncultured bacterium | reverse complement strand
TCTTTTCTTCTAAGAATTGTACAAATTGATTGAATAGTACGGGAATAACTCCACTTCTTGTCAAACTTTCTCTAAATGCCCAAACAGTTTTTTCATCTGGAACTTTATCTCCTGTTTCTAATCCCAAAAACTGTTTAAAACTCATTCTATCTATAATTTGAAACTCCACTTGTTTGTCTCCAAGTCCATAATAACGTTGTAATATCAGAATTTTAAACATCATTACAACATCAAAAGGTTTGGCGCCTGCGTTGCTTTTTTTATTGGTATTCAGGAGGTTTTTTTCCAAGGTATCACGAAAAAACTCAAAGTTAATTGTAGTGCTGATTTTTTCAAGTGGATCACCTATCTCTGACAATCGCTCTTTAGCAAATTGCTCATCATAAAGTCCTTTTTTTCCTTGAGTCTTATACGTTTGAATCTTCATCTTTTTGGTATTTGATTTTATGCAAATATACAACTAATTATCTGAACAACTATATAATAAATTATAGAACTCCCCTTAAGTGAAGGAGAAACACATACTGATATTATTTCCAAAATAGTTAAAGAAGATGGAGAAGAAATCAGTAAACGATTATTGAATGCAATTTTTAGCAGACCAGATGCAAGCCAGGAAGAAAGAGATTTTATGATGCAGTTTTCTGTATTTACCGGAAGTGTACCTAAACAAGTAGTGGAAGAGATAATTGCACCTGATATAATGTATGTTGCTCCAAAAAGCTTAAAGAAAAAAAATCTGATTTCCTTTTCAAATGGATATTATGAAACACATTCATTGGTAAGGGCGTTTTGCTATAACAAACTAAATGATAAGGAAGGTTTGCATAAAAAGGTTGCTGAATATTATATCGAACAACGCACAAACGAACTCAACCCTGCTTTAGAAGAACGGATATTTTATCATCTTGCGCTGAGCAAACAATGGGAACGAGTAGAAAAAGAAATTGAAGAAAAAGGTAGACAATTTATTTTGCAGGGACAACATGGTTTGGTAAAAGAATTCATTGAAAAGCTAAAAGAATTAAAGATTGAAAAACCAATATTCAACATTTTCTATGGCGACATTGCTGAAATACAAGGTAACTGGGATAAAGCTATGGAATTCTATGAACATGCAAAAAATCAGAAAGAGGACAGAAAAATAAAAGCTGAAGGAATGATAAAGTATGCTGAAATACTGTATAGAAAAGGAAATGTAAAGGAAGCTCTTCCATTTTATGAGGAGGCTTATGAATTTACTAAAAATACAGGGTCATTAAAAAAAGAAGAAGCAAGAGCAATCAATGATATTGGATTAGTATATCATTTTATTGGTGAAACTGATAAAGCATTAATAAAATATAATGAAGCATTAAATATCAGATTGAGAATCATTGATAATGAAGGTTTAGCTGCTTCATTTTGTAATATCGGAACCATTTATGACACCAAAGGTGATCTTGAAAAAGCATTAAAATACCATGAGAAGAGTTTAAAGTTAGAAGAAGAGATAGGAAATAAAAATGGCGTTGCGGCTTCGATAAGCATTATTGGAAAAATTTATAAAACACAAGGAGATTTAGCTAAAGCATTAGAATACTATGAGAAGAGTTTAAAAATCGAAGAGGAAATAGGGCACAAAGAAGGCATTGCATCATCATTTACTCTTATCGGAGACATTTATTATACCAAAAGGGATCTTGTAAAAGCGTTAGAATATTTTGAGAAGAGTTTTAAGATCAATGAAGAGATTGGTCATAAAGAAGGCATTGCAATATCACTTAGTAATATAGGAGGCATTTTTAAAGCTAATGGCGACTTGGCAAAATCTTTAGATTACCGTAAGAAGAGTTTATATATTCTTGAAGAAATTGGTAATAAAGAAGGAATTGCAGCTTCGCTGGATAATATTGGAGGCATTTATAAAGCTAAAGGCGACTTGGCAAAATCTTTAGATTATCGTCAGAAGAGTTTAGAGATCTTTGAAGAAATTGATAACAAAAAAGGCATTGGAACCACCCTAAATAATCTTGGAGCAGTATATGCAGATAAGAGCAAAACACAATATGATTTAGCCCTTGATTGTTTTTTAAAGTCATTATCAATATCTAATAGCATGGGAGCTAAAACGGACGCTACGATAACGACAAAATGGCTTATCGATTTGAGAGATGAAATTGGGTTTGGAAAATTTAAGAGCTTGGCTCAACAAGCCTACGCAAAACTTGATGATGAATTGCAAAAGCATGTTCCAATAAAGGAAATATTAAATGAGCCGATTCGTGCCGAAAAGAAGACAGAAAGAAATGATCCTTGTCCTTGTGGAAGTAGGAAAAAGTATAAGAATTGTCATGGTCAATAAGTTGCCCCGTTGAGTTAAGCCAATTAAAGAATTCGCAAAATGAACAAACTTTTGTTTTTTATAATTTTAATAATAACTGCAAATGTTGTAGAGGCACAAGATTCTTTAATGATTAGCAAAAAGAAAATTAAAGGATTTAGTGTTTCTTATTTTGGGCAAGGCTATTCACATTATGGGCTAAAAATTGGGACAGAATATCCTTTATGGATAAAAGAAAAAATAAAGACAAAAAAGAATTTAAAAGAGATTCATAAAAACAAATTAGTATTTGTTACCGGAAATGTTGGCTGCTATATTCACAGACGAAACACCGTTGGAGTATTTATGAATAGTGAAATCGGATACAGGAAAACGCGTGGTAAGGGTTTCATGTATGAGTTTTTATTGGGGGTAGGTTATTTACATTCTTTTTTACAAGGCGATACGTATGAAGTGAAAGATGATGGTTCAGTTAAGCAGGTGTTTTTGGCGGGACGTTCAAGTCTTATGGCATCATTATCATGCGGTATGGGTTACGATTTTGATTACTATTATCATAAACATATCTCTCTTTTCTTAAAACCGGGATTTTTTGTACAATATCCTTTTAATACTGCTTTTGCGGCACGTACAACAATTGAATTAGGAATCTTCTATAATTTTCACCGATGCGTAAAGTAAAAATCATTTTTTATTTGTTACTGATACTTTCGGCAGCAGCTTGTAAAAAAGACAAATTCTCCATATCAACAAATGCTGACGATTTTTTCTTTTTAAGAAATAAGGGAGCTGACTTACCGGTTTGGGTGAAAGGAAATACCGCATCAAAAACCATGATAATCTATCTTCATGGAGGACCAGGTGGAGGGGCGTTTGGAGAAATGTACCTGCTCAACAGTGAATTTGTTAAAACAGTTACCAATAAATATTCAATGGTTTTCTTTGACCAGAGAGGTTCCGGTTCATCACAGGGAAATTTTGATAAGGACCTTATGACCGAAGCACAATTTGTGGATGATTTGGACAAATTAATTATTCTGCTTAAAAACAAATATGGCTCCGATATGAACATTTTCCTTTATGGTGTAAGTTGGGGCGGTTATCTGGGCACTGCTTACCTCGTAACAGGTGATAATCAAAATAAGGTCAAAGGTTTTATAAATGATTCCGGCAATCACAATGAACTTCTTGCTGCAAATTTTGGAAAGAAAATGCTGGAATATTACGCACAGCAACAAATATCATATAATAAAAATGTTGCTGATTGGAGTACTATTCAGGATTGGTGTCAGAAAACGGATACCATCACTGAATTAACAGAGTTTGCACAAGCGTTTGACTATTTTGGAAAAGCTAAAAATCTAATGGGTGATAGTATTGAAAGTAGTATTCATTGGGATGCCAATGCCAATTATCAAATGATATATAATTCTCCTTATTCAGCTACAAGTAGTTATTTTAATGCACTTTTCAACACTTTTGTAGCTGATAATTTTAAAAGTTTAAACTTGTCAGACAAATTACATACGATAGTGATTCCTGTTTTAATGGTAAGAGGCAAGTATGATTTTAGCGTACCTCCGGAAATAATGGAAGAAGCTTACGATAAAATAAGTTCTCCCATCAAACAAAAGGTAACTTTTGAAAAATCAGGACATGCTGTCTGGAGTTGTGAAATGGATAAATTCACAGAATTATTCATCGAATTTATTGAAGCAAACAAATAATAGTTTGATGTGAACTATGAAAATGCCCAGTTGGTTAAGCCTATATAATAAAGAAACAATCCCCTTTGCCTAAGCTTCTACCTTAGTTAATAGTATCACAACAATCCTTACCTATCAAAATAAATCGTAATTTCGCGCGCTAATGCAAAGCAGTCGCCACCCTGCACCAGATTCCTTTTACATAAGCACAAAAACCTAAGACCATGAACATCACCATAGAAACAAAACAAATAATTTTCGATACCTTAAAGGCACAGCTTGAGAAGCTAAGGCCTCCTCTTGTGGCGAATGTGGGTGCCGATCCAAACTATTACGAACTTATCGGCAACACGCCTGTTCCGTATGGGTCAACTAAAAAGATAGTCGCGGGCATGTACTTTGCGTCTATTGCCCTGCGAAAAAATAGTGTGGTATTTTATTTCTTTCCTTGCTATGGCAACACCGCTTTGTTAGAAAATATTCCTTCCTTGCTCAAATGTTTAAAAGGGAAAACCTGTTTTCATTTCATTAGCGCCGATCAGATAAACGAAACGGAACTTAGCACACTGCTTCAAAAAGGCGTCGCCGCATGGAAAAAGGAAGGATATGTTGTATAGTCTGTTGGGGAGGCGTTACTATATAGCTATGGTTCTACCTTAGTAATAGTATAACAATAGGTGCTGGTTATGTTACTATTAAATACTGTCATTTGTCTTCAAAGTACGGTCAGATTCTATCCAGACTCGGTCAGATACTATCCAGGCTCGGTCAGATGCTATCCAGGCTCGGTCAGATGCTATCCAGACTCGGTCAGATGCTATCCAGACTCGGTCAGATGCTATCCAGACCCGGTCAGATGCTATCCAGACTCGGTCAGATGCTATCCAGACTCAGTCAGATGCTATCCAGACTCGGTCAGATGCTATCCAAGCTCGGTCAGATACTATCCAGACTCGGTCAGATACTATCCAGACTCGGTCACTGTCAATCCAGACATTTTTGGTGATTTTTCAAGATTGTTGATTTTGAACCTGAGATTAAGAACGAAAACTATTTTAAAGAACGCACAAATATAATTTATTTTGTTATGGCAATAGATTAGGTGAAAATTTTTTTTCTATGGATTAATAAAGGGTGTATATTTACATGGTGAAATTATAGAATATAAAGTAGTTGCAAACTTCGAAAAAAAATCTTTTATAAATATCTTCTCATTTGTGATATTTTTTGCGTACATTTGTGGAAGAATAATAAAATCAGATATGCCCATGAATAATATAGAAAATAATGTAGTTGCAAACTACAATTTAGAAAATGCGAAGTTGCAAACTTCGCATAACAGTCGCAGACTTCGCACAACTGGTGATTTCATGGTTTATCCTAATCCAGCTAATGAAAGTATCATTATAGCTTACAATGGCGATATTACTTTAAT
>CAIWVT010000290.1 GCA_903916135.1 uncultured bacterium | reverse complement strand
TCTGGGCAAACTTCGCCCGAAACGGGATGGTATGATCAGGATGAACAGGAATGGGTTGTGTTGTTGGAAGGGGATGCTAAACTTGAATTTGAAGATTCGCGAATCATACATATATATAAAGGTGATTATCTCTTGATAGAAGCTCACCAAAAGCATAAAGTTATTTATACATCCACCGAGCCAAGTTGTGTGTGGCTAGCTGTGTTTTTTCAATAATTGTTTACTCTTAAAAAAATCGAAGCTATGAGCAATACAAATTTTAAAATACCTACTGAAGATATAAAAGACCTGATTTCGCCGATGGGTTTTTGTTTGGTGTCGAATAAAATAACCGTGGATGGCATGAAGGTCGGGTTTATGTATCGCGAAAAGATGTTCGAAAAGGAAGACAGCGGTTGGCGATTTTTGTCGGGCACCGAAACCGAAGAATATCTTGAAGACCCCACGATGGGAAAAATTTTAGATGTGAACACCGTTGCCAATTATGATGCTGCCATCATCCCCTACCTGAAAATGCCCGTAGGCACAGAGCTTGAGCGCGTGGAAGGAACGGAGGAATTTAAGATTTTAGATTTGTGATTTAAGATTTGTGATTTATCCGAAACTTGCTTAACCTAAAATCTGAAACAAAAAACTCTGAACTCTGAACTAAGAACTCTGAACTATCGAAGGTAAACCATCTTCTTCACCTGTACAGCATTCCCATTATCTAATTCGCAGAAATAAATCCCGGAAGGCAAATCT
The DNA here is from genome assembly GCA_903916135.1 of uncultured bacterium. Taxonomy (GTDB): domain Bacteria; phylum Bacteroidota; class Bacteroidia; order Bacteroidales; family CAIWKO01; genus CAIWKO01. Next base: position 886 of record CAIWVT010000290.1, on the reverse strand, counting down.
TTGGGCGTCCATTCTATAGTATAAGTACCTGCGGTTTTGTTGCCTTCGAACAAGGTACTGACAATTTTGCCATGAAAATCCATTATCTTGAGCGACACATCGGGCGAATTGGCTTCAAGGGTGAAGTTGATTTGTGTGGATGTTTGGAACGGATTGGGTGAGTTTTGTTCTAAAAAGTAATTGCCCGAAGAAGGATTTGTTGAGATGCTTGACGTGCCAAGTGTGGGGCTGCCCGCTTCCATCCATGCGTTATAGATGAGTTCTGCCAAGGCGTGGGAGGCGTTCTTGAATAATAGCTTCGTAAACTTCTGAGTTTTGTTCCACAAAGCATTTTTATAGGTTGTTGAATAATAATTGGTAGATAAACCATAAGCATAATTGTCGGCTGCCAACACCGAATCTATATAGGTATAGTTGGTGTAGAGATAATTGAACACATAATGGTTCACATTGGGAATCAATTTGACGGTGTCGCCGGTGTAAGTGATTTGCGTTTCAAATCCACTAATCATGGTGCTTTCGTAGCGCGAATGTATGCCGCTGTTGCCAGAGTTTTGTCCGTCATAGTTTTTGGTGATATGTAAGGGCATGTATCCGTCAGCCACATAATGCCCCAAGTCGGCAGCGAAAAACATGGCTTTGGTCCAATTGTAATGCAGAAAGGCATTCTTCAACGAATCGTAGGTGGCTAATGTCGTCCAAGGCAAAATGCCGTTTTCGTTAACCCAAATGGCACCGTTTTGGGCAACGATAGAGTCCCAGGTTTGGAGTATATGATGGGAGGTGTTGAAATCGGCATACATATCAATGTCAATATAATGCTTGGGCGATTCGGTGGGGTCGGTGGCTTTGCGGTCGTCGGCATCGGAGGCATGAGCCACCAAAT
>CAIWVT010000289.1 GCA_903916135.1 uncultured bacterium | reverse complement strand
TTATACCGATACGGTATCTGTAATAGTCCAATAAATTGAACTATAACAGCTACTCTATCGGCATTATACCAAACGGAGTTTGGATTAAAATATAGAAAGTAATGGTATTATTTTGACACAAAGATACTAAGAATCAAATTTTTCGGTGCGAAGTTGCAAACTTCGCACAACTGGGACAGAGGTTGGAAACTTTGGAGAACGGGGATTCTAAAATACTCAATAATCACATTTCCTTAATCCCAATCGTACTTTTTATATAGTTCCATCCTGACCTCTAAAGTTTCTTTTTCGGTATCACGGGGAGAAACAGGAACTACATCCTTAATTAAATGTTCAGAATTTGCGATATCAATGCCCTCATTTATCATAGATAGGATATATTCATCTGTCATTTGTCTGAGTGTGATGCTGTCATATTCGACAATTATGTATCTTTGTTTATGACCGCATTCCATACATTCTTCATTGAATGTTTTAATAATACGACCTTGCCAGCCACTCAGGTCGAAAATTCTTTGATAGGGTTCTATGACTCCCTTTTTTAATTGCACACTATCGCCAATTTCAAATTTTTTCATTTTGTTACAGGTTTTTAATTAATAAAAACACCCGGATTATGATTTACGGGGTTTGTTTGTTTATTATAAAGCATCATTTTTTTTCATTTTTGTTGCTGCATCCAATTTTTGTTTCAAAGTTTTATTAGGATAGGAGCAACGAGATTGTTATGTAGTTGCAAACTACTTTTTACTTAATTCGAAGTTGCAAATTTCGAACAATAGATAAATTATTCAATACATATCTCAACAATCATACTCGTATCAATCCCCAAAATATCAACAACCTTCACCATCACTTTGTATTTCCCCTTTTCTTTGTATTCAAAGGGAACACTTGTAAATTCTAATGAAGGACTTTTTTTGGAGCGGAAACTTTGCCATTCGTTTTCGAAGATGTAGTTGCCTGTGCATTGTTCTTCGATGGTTCCTGCTTCGGTTTTTACTTTGATGAGTTCTTTTTTGCTCAGGTAATCAAAATCTATTGCCCAATAGTCTATCCAATCGTACCAATTTTCTGTTAGCAGGGTGCGGTTGATGATGCCGTTTTTATCTTTTTCTATTTTGATAATCTGACCATCTTCTATTATCACTTTGCTACCGGCTCGCATAGATTGTTGTATGGTTTCAATATCATCCTGAGTGTAATGCGTTACAAAATCAGTTAATTCAACTGTAATGGTTTTTTCTTTTGTACTAACTTTAGCATTAAGATATGCCACATCAAAAAAACGGGCTTGTCCTTTATCAACTGCACGTTTATCAAATACTTCTTTGGGAATATATTTGAGGGTAATAGAAACTCCTTTTTCTTTTAATTCCTGAATAAACTGAGGAGTTAACCCCATTTCAAATTCAAAACCCAAGACATCCACTTGCGTATAGAGTTTCTGACGACATTCTTCAAAAATATCCAATAAGCGACTTTGGGTTACCGGAACATCCAAAGGACCAACATGAATGAACCGACCAACTTTAGTGCCGTGCAAAGTGCTATGACCCTCGATGCGTTTAGCTTTATAAGCTTCTAAAATTAAGGAAACATATAAATCTTCTTTTGCTTTTAAATCACCATTGGTAAGGTCATCAATAAAGAACTGACGTTCGTATTTGCCAAGGTTTAGCAATTCAAAAGCACGAAAATCTTTCCCATTTGCTTGCAATTCTCTTTGCACACCTATCAATCGCTTTCTTGCCGTGTGAACAGAAAACCTGCCCAAATCAGTTGTTATCCATTTGCGTCCTAATTTTTCGGCTACGGCTGCCGTTGTGCCACTGCCACAAAAGAAATCAGCAATTAAATCACCTTCGTTGCTGCTTGCTTTGATGATGCGTTCAAGTAGTGCTTCGGGTTTTTGGGTAGGGTAATCTAATCTTTCTTGGGCTGCACGATTAATAAATGGTATATCAGCCCACCAATCCCTTGGTCTTATACCTTCTTTGTCGTCAAGATAATCCCTATATACCCATTCAGGATTAGTTTTTTCAACTTCACTTGGGATGCCATGTTTGCCTCTCCATGGACTCCCTTGAACATTGACGCCACGTAATTGATATAATCGTCCGTCATCAGCCGTTAATTTAAATTTTCCAATTGTTCCCTCAGAATAGTTGTGGGCAACTTCTTGCCAATTAAATGTTCTTGTTTTATCTTGACTATCCTTTGCATAAAAAAGAATATCATCATGTTTTCTATTCCAATATTCAGTAGAAAGTTCTCTTTCAGAATAACACCATACTACTTCATTCAAGAAATTTTCTTTTCCGAAAACATCATCTAAAATTAAACGCATAACTGCACTCACTCTCCAATCACAATGCACATAAATACTGCCATCATCAGCTAACAAATTATACATTATTTTAAGACGTTCATACATCATTGTCAAATATGAGGAAATTCCTTTTCCCCAAGTATCCCTATACGCAATTTCTTCAATAATGCTTTGTTTTTTCTCAGCCGTTTCGTCGCCTATCTGAATATCAAAACCAAAATCAGCGCCTACAGCAAAAGGAGGGTCAATATAAATAAGTTTCAAACCGCCTTCTTTTTCAATTTCTGCTCTTAGAGGTCCATTTGCCAAAGAAGAAAGAATGAGTTTGTTGTCGCCCCATATTAGTTTGTTTGTCCATCCTTTGAGTTGCCTGCCACGATGGTCGAACATATCGTAAAATTCTCCTTCTTTTTGGCTTTCTTTTCGGGGTTCGTCAATATGCTCTATACTATGAAACGGCAGGGCAACATTGGTTACATCTTCTTTGCGTCCGTTCCAAAAAAGGAAAACATCTTCTTCGTCGGCAAAGAGTTTATAGATGTATTCTTTGGGCAGTTTTTTGCCTGCTTTGATAAGGTCAATTATTTGGGTTTTGTCGGAGTCGGATAAATTCATTTGATTTATTATTATAAACTACATTTATTGCACTAATTTTGTATTATATAAACTTACAGAAAAACAGCTTGTTAAAATTCTTTATGTCTTTTGCGTAAAAAATAATATAGAAATTGGAGGATTATTTCATGGTTTTAGGCGTATAAAATATTTTGTACCTTTCAGCTTGCCTTCACAATCTAATGTTCCTTTTGTACACATTGACTTTAAAGCTTTTTGGATTCTGTTTTTAGAAATTTCTATTCCAATGCGAGCGTGAATTTCTCTTATGGGAGCGGGCTGATAAATCTGGATGTCTTGATAAATTAATTCTTCTAAACGATGATTTTCGATACGTTTTAAATTTGTTTGACCTTTAAATTTTGATTTCTTTAAAAAGTCGGAATTTATTAAATATTGGGTTGCTTTTGTTTTTCCTTTTGAAATAACCAAATGCAAACTTAACAGACGACCAAGCCATTGAAAAACTATATTAGGTCGTTCAGGGAGGTTTAGAGCATTTGAAAACTCAATTGCAGAGATTGAATTATGCTGAGCAATAATCCCAAGTGAAATAAGTTCTTTTGTGTTTAATTGAAATTCCTCATTTGCCCGATTCATTAATGAAATAATCTCTGTTTTTGAAATTCGCCGGGTAATGGTAAACATTACATAATCATCACCCTGAAATGGGATTGGAATATGCTTTGCATTAGAAAGTAAGACCTGATACATTTTATCAATTCCCGAACCCTCTTTATCCATTAAGTGTAAATCATAGAAAACTTGTGCAAGATATTGATTTCGTCTGACATTTTTATGTAGAATATTGGCAGCAGTAACCCCTATAGGAAATAATCCGGGGTTCACCACTTCAAGTTTGTCCGTGTATATATTAATAAAAATATCACCACGGGTAGTATATGGGCGATGAACCAAGGCATTAACCATAAGTTCTCGTATTACTTCTTCTTCATAATTGGGGACAAATTTCCTGAACAAACCATCAGCTACATCAATACCTTCTTTCCAATCAGGTATTTCAAACCAAACAGCTTCGATAAGTTCTTTCGGGTTCAGTGTGTGATCTTCCCAAAGAATTTTATTTACTTTTTGACCCTGCTCATCAAATTTTAAAAAATGTATAGTTGGTGCATATAATAATTTTGCTCTATCATTTCGCTTTCCGAGCCACAGTACACCTAAGTTAGTCAAATAATCACCGTCAGTAAAAAAATAATGTTCGAGCAATTCATCATCTGATTTTTGTTTAATATGAAGGGTGGTTCTTGTTGAATGTTGAATATCTTTTTTAAATGATTTAAGTTTGTCCGTATCAATATCAAATTTGCTAACCTTTGTTCTTCTTGTTTCCCATATATAGGAAGGTTTATCTGTGAAAAGCCGTGTAAGTTCATCCGGCAATAATGGCACACATGTGTCGTCGCTTCTAAAATAATATTTTCCATCTGTAGTCGAAGCAATGGAAGATGCACTGAACAACACTTCAAGTTCAATATATTCACCCCCATTGGGAGCTGTTTTTATAGCTACATTCAATCCAACATTCACTGAATTTTCGGAAATCTTCTTATTTATTTTAAAAGGTAAGTCTGTATCTATTTTTTGATTTTCTGGCGGCAGGTCCTCTTTGTCTGCAATTCCAATAAGTATTTTACCGCCACGACTATTTGCAAAGCAAACACAATCTTTTGCAAGTTCTTTCCAATTAGCAGATTTATCAATAACTACTTCGAGTTTCTTTTTTTCAACAAATTGATTTTCTTTCATTTTTTTTCAAATATTAGTCTGAGGTCTTCAAATGATTTTAGTTCATTCTTTACTTTATCCCACTTTTCTTGCATTATTAATACAGGAGTATAGGTGTATTCTTTTTGAGCTGCATTAATATCTTTACACCAAGTCCCCAAACGTTTTATTTTGCGTATATCATCTAAATCCTGTCGCCCTTTGGTTTCCAGTATAAAAAAGGTGTTTGGAGCAGTTTTTACAAAGAAATCAGGAAAATATTCGCGGATATTTCCATCCTCAGCTTGATATTCTATTTTGAAATTAACGCCTCCTTCGCCCATAGTATTTTT
>CAIWVT010000288.1 GCA_903916135.1 uncultured bacterium | reverse complement strand
CTATTTATATGCTAAGCGCGTGTCTCATATCATTCCAAATTGTGTTTTGAATTCCGTGTTTGTCGTTTAAGTTTAAATTAAATATAAGTTAGCAAGTATCAACTAAAATACAAAATTTATTCAGATGAGAAAAGCCTTGATTTTTGCACTCACTATTTTCATATTCACTATAGTACTTTCATCTTGTAGAGCTCATCATCAAAGGTGCCCTGCGTATAGTCATGGTATGACACAAAAGTTGTCGAGCAGTACTGAAAACAAAATATAACTATTTTCTTTTATATTTTATTGAGCCAGTGGTAATATTGTTATCACTGTAAATTTTGCATAAACAATTCTTTGTTTTGTTAATTTTTTGTATTTTTGTATTTCGGATTTTTTCAGTAAAGTAAATAAGAAGAAAAGCAAAATTCACATCATGTTTTCAAAAAGATTTATATTGATAATGGCGTTTTTTATTGCTATTATTGGTGTGAATGTAGCTCAGGAAAAGCCCGCCACCGATACGCCTATATTGTTCAGAAGTGAAAAAAGCTGGGGAGGTTTAATCCATTCAGAAGGGTTTGGGGCTAACTTTTGGATTGGAAAGCATAAAACAGCTGCCATTAAGAGGATCTATGAGTTTGAATTAGTAACGATGAAGCATCCTAAAGAGATTAAAAGTATTAATCCGTATTTTGAAAATGCTAAAAGTTACAAATATGGAAAATTAAATGCAGCAGCTTTGCTAAGGGTTAATATGGGAAGGGTAAATACATTAAACAATAAACCTTACTGGGGTGGTGTAGAAGTGCGCTACATGTATTTTGCCGGATTGTGTGGTGCGATTCTTAAACCTGTATATCTGAGCATCTTATATCCCACAAACATCCCATATAAATATAATGTCGTAGATGAAAAGTATGACCCCAATAAACATGTAAGTGATATGATTTATGGCCGAGCTTCTTTTTTTAAAGGATTTAATGAACTAAAGTTTTATCCGGGGCTTGATGCTAAGTTAGGATTGAGTTTTGAATATGGGCATAAATCTGAAATAGTTAATTCTTTAGATGCTGGAGTTATTGCAGATGTTTTTTTAAAGAAAATCCCAATAATGGCTTTCAATAATAACAATAATTATTTTGTTACTTTTTTTATAAGCCTTCATTTTGGGAAGAGGAAATATTATTAGGAGGAAGTGCCTAAAGTGCCTAAAGTGCCTAAAGTACTTAAAGTGCCTAAAGTGCCTAAGGTACTTAAAGTGCCTAAAGTACTTAAAGAAGAAAGTAGAAAAGTAATTAAGAATTCATAATTATGAGTTTTGAATGAAAAATGAAAAATGAAAAATGAAACCTGCTTGACTGCGTCACGCAGGCAGGAATGAAACCTACCTGACTTTGTCATTCGGGAAGGAATTAGGAGCACCAACCCCGACTTTGCAGTCGGGACTATAATAGGAAGGTGCGAAGTTGCAAACTTCGCACAACTGACAATAACAGAACGGTGCGAAGTTGAGAAATTTCGCACAAAGAGATTGAATAGGTGGAACCTATAAGAATATGAACGACTTAGGTGGAGCCTAAGGCGAACGGGGACTATAACGGGAAGGTGCGAAGTTGCAAACTTCGCACAACTGATTTAACATTTGGATTATTTTTAACAACAATTTTTAACCGACGACTCTATGAACAACATTTTAGTGAAAGGTGATATTTCGGGAATACAGGAATTTATTTTTAATATACAGAGCGATGGTGCGGCAAAAGCTTTAAAAGCTCGATCCTTCTTTGTTGAAGCTGTTACTATTTTAGCTGAAAAAAGAATTAAAGATGATTTTCCAAATGCCGAGCGCATATATAATGGTGGCGGCAATTTCTATATTAAAATTGATAAAGCCGATTGGGATGAGTCAAAATTCAATGAAATCAAAGCCTCAATTTATAAAACTTTTCTTAGAAATAATCTGCTCATGAGCCTCTCATTTTTAGATTGCAGCAATGTTGTTAGTAATAAATACAATGATTGCATCAACAAAATAAATGAAATAAACAGTGAGGATAAATTATCCTGGATTTCAGGTT
>CAIWVT010000287.1 GCA_903916135.1 uncultured bacterium | reverse complement strand
TTTTTATGGCGTCTTAAAATTTTTTATAGCGTCATTCAACAAGGGGATGACGCTATAAGCTTCTTTTATGGTATCATAAACTTATTTTATGGTATTTGTTAATAAGGAAACCACGGCAATGGAAAAATGGATGATAGCAGAAAGTTTCTTTATGAAAGCAGAAATGTTTTTGATGAGGGGATTTTATTTTGGTAAGGGATGAAGAAAAAGATGTGATTAAAAAATATTTTTTTGTTTTTATATGGAAAATGTTATGTACTTTTGAATCCGGCAATAACAGACAACTTGCTATAAATAATTTTACAAATTTTCATCCACAATACTATTACTTGCAATGCAAACCACAGACCCTTTTAAAATTCTTTCGCCCAATGAACGTTGGGCTCCTACTCAATCACAAATGGATGCTTTTCAGAATGCGTATGAAAAGCTTTTACCTCCTTTGGTTTATAAGGTAAGACTTGCTGTTGCAAAATGGCGCGATGAAGATTATAAAGGGGCTTCACAAACCTCACGGACTTTACTGAACTTTTGGTTTAATCAGGAACATCTAATCGGACAAAAAAAGTTTAGTTTCTTTTTTGCTCAACGTGAAGCAGTGGAATCTATTATTTATCTTTACGAAGTAGTTAAAGCAAAAGATAAATATGATTTGATGAGATTTGATTCTTCAGGCAGAATGAGTACAGGTATGTTTTATGAAACATGGACACGCTATGTAATAAAAATGGCAACAGGTTCCGGTAAAACAAAGGTATTGGGATTAACTTTAGTGTGGTCGTATTTTCATAAACTATATGAAGCTGATAGTCCATTATCAAAGAATTTTTTGGTTATTGCTCCTAATATTATTGTATTGAACAGACTTAGAAAAGATTTTGATGGATTGAAAATGTTTTTTGAAGAACCTTTTTTACCTTCTAATGGATTGGATGATAGAGACTGGGAAAATGATTTTCAATTGTCATTGCACATACAAGACGATTTAAAACCGATTACTGAGTATGGAAATATTTTTCTTACCAACATCCATAGGGTCTTTTTAAATGAAGATGTAGAACAAACATTTGAAACTACTTTTTTAGGTGCAAAACCAAAAGCTGATGCCGATACCTCGAAAGGTTTGGATTTAGGGAAAGTGATTCGTAGCGAAAAGATAAAAGATTTAATGGTGCTAAATGATGAAGCACATCATATTCATGATAGTTCTTTAGCTTGGTTTAAAAGCATAGAAGATATCAGCAATAAAATGAAACTAAAAAATGGCAATGGCATCTGTTTGCAAGCTGATTTTTCTGCAACCCCCAAACATAATAATGGTGCTATATTTGTTCAGGCAATATGCGATTACCCTTTGGTTGAAGCGATAAAACAAAATGTAGTAAAATCCCCAGTTTTGCCTGATGAGGCTTCGCGACAAAAAATAGTTGAAAAAGAAAGTGATGATTTTGTTGAACGCTACAAAGATTTTATTCAATTAGGTTATTTAGAGTGGGAAAAACAATATGAGGAGTTAAAAGCTCAAAAGACTCCTATCTTATTTATTATGACAATGAATACTAAGGAAGCTGACCAAGCTGCTGCATTTTTAGAAAGCAATTATCCACTAATGAAAAATGCAGTTCTTGTAATTCATACCAATAACTCTGGTGAAATTAAAGAAAGTGCCTCAACAAAAAGAGATAAGGAAGAATTAGAAATTTTACGGAAGGCGGCTGATGATATTGACAAAGACAATTCACCTTATAAGGCTGTAGTTTCTGTACTTATGTTACGTGAAGGTTGGGATGTCAAAAATGTTACTACCATTGTTGGACTGCGACCCTATAATTCTGATGCTGATATACTGCCTGAACAAACATTGGGCAGAGGTTTGCGAAAGATGTTTTCATTAGATCAACATGAAGAATTGGTTGTAGTGGGAACAAGAGGGTTTTTAGAAATTGTTGAAAAACTTCAAACAGAAGGGGTGGAATTTCAATATAGTCCAATGGGGAAAGGGACTAAAGGGAAATCGCCTATTATTATTGAAGTGGATCATGAAAATAAAAATAAGAATCTGGATGATTTGGATATTCCAATACCTCAGATGAGTCCAAGGATTTACCGGGAGTTTAAAAAATTGGAATTGATAGATGTCAGCAAATTTAAAAATGAAAAAGTTATATCTAAAGAATTTACTTCTGAAGAACTAAAAGAAATTATTTTCAATGATATTGAAGGTGATTTCTCGCATAAAACCATTTTCAAGGATAGTATTCCTGATTATCGCAATGTAATAGGTTTTTTTACATCAGTTATTCTAAAAGACAGTCGTTTGGTAAGTGGCTTTAATATTCTTTACCCCAAAGTAGAAAGTTTTATTAAGTACTATCTATTTACCAAAGAAATTGAATTATCTGACCCACAAAGTATGCGCAATCTATCTGAATTGAAACCAAAAGAAATAATTAAAAGCACTTTTAAAAAGGCGATTGATGATTTAACTATTACAGATAAAGGCACAGCAGAAGTAAAGAATTTTATTTCTTTGAAAATGACCAAACCTAAAGTTGCCGAAAATCAAGCTTTTTTTGTTCCAAAGAAATCTGTTTTTTCTAAAATTATAGGCGATAATCCTTTTGAGTTAGAGTTAGCTTCTTTTCTCGAAACACGTTTTAATGATGTTATTGCATTTGCTAAAAATACTAT
>CAIWVT010000286.1 GCA_903916135.1 uncultured bacterium | reverse complement strand
CCAAGCTCGTGCGAATCACTTCCAACGTAGTGCGAACCCTCTCCTTCGCAAAGCGAAACCCCACCGAATCCAAAAACCATTCGGTTAAAACTAAATCCTAAAAAAATTTCTTGTATTTTCCCAAACCAAAAACCAACCCAACTGAACCTCGGCAGTTCAAAATACTCTCCACCCACAATTACATGGACTTTAGAGAGGCGCAACTTTATGTAAAATAAAATCGTCATGGTGCTTATTAGTTTTTAGGCGGCTAAATTACTACTAATTTTGATACAAAAGTATTTTTTTACATAAAAATGCAAAAAAACTTTTTCTGCACGAAAAAAAACGCTATAAACCTTCATCATCACTCTGTTTACCCTGCCCATCCAGTCATGTTTTTTGGTAGTATTCACAAAAAAAGAGCCACCCAATAGGCAGCTCTTTCCTTAAATCAATTCAAGTTTCGGTATTATCCACATTTGGAGTAACCGCAACTCGTACACGACAAACATCCTTCCACATACACCACGCTGCCCGGGTCATCGCATTGCGGACATTTATGGTCAGGAGCTACGGTTCCATCAGGAATATAACGTTTCAGCGCACGCACCACACCGTTTTTCCATGTGTTTATCGAATCATTATCCAGATGTAAATTCAAAATTAAATCCACTGCATAAGGCAAAGGCATACCATGGCGCAAGATGCCCGAAATAAGTTTCGCATAATTCCAATATTCAATATCAAACGAACGCGACAAACCTTCTATCGTTGCCTTGTAGCCTTGCTTGTCCTCGTATTGAAAATCATAGCGGCTGTTTTCGCTATCGCCTTTGCTTTTCAGCACCCAACCTTTGTTCACGAAAGGCGGCAAATAAAAATCTTCCGCCTTACCGGTAAAAATCTCGTATGGTTTACCATTGATATGTCCTACCACTGCCATCCATTTTTCATAATCATTTTGAAAACGAACCACGTCGGCTTCCAAACGCTTAGGGCGTTGCGGAGCGCGTGTATCGCGAAACTCGGTAACTTCTTCTTTCTTTTGTGCGTCCGAAATCAAAACCCCCGAACGAGAACCGTCGCGATAAATCGTAACGCCTTTGCAACCCGATTCCCAAGCCGTGCGATAAATATCGCTAACCATTGCTTCGGTCGTTTCTTTTGGCACATTCACAGTAACGCTGATAGAATGATCCACCCATTTCTGAATGGCGCCTTGCATTTTCACTTTTGCCAGCCAGTCAATATCGTTGGCAGTGGCTTTGTAGTATGGCGATTTCTTGATGATTTCATCCAACATGGTGTCGTTATAATTTTGAACTTGTTCCACATTATAACCATTCACTTCCAGCCATTTTGAGAACTTAGGATGAAACACATTATATTCTTCCCACGAATCGCTCGAGGTATCCACAAAGGTAATATCCGACGATTTGTCGTTCGGATTCACTTTTCTGCGTCGTTTGTAACGAACATCGAAGGCAGGTTCTATGCCCGAAGTGGTTTGCGTGCAAATGCTCACGCTACCTGTGGGTGCAATGGTGAGCAATGCAATATTTCTTCTGCCATATTTCACCATGTCGTCATACAAGTCAGGGTCTGCATCTTTCAAACGCTGAATAAAAGGATTATTTTTTTCCTTATCGGAATTATAAACAGGAAAAGCTCCGCGTTCTTTTGCCAAATATGTAGATGAACGATAAGCATCAAGTGCCAATTGCTGATGAACTCCAACCGAAAATTCAATGGCTTCATTCGAACCATAACGACATCCCAAAGCTGCCAACATATCTCCTTCAGCAGTGATACCAATGCCCGTGCGGCGTCCTTCAAGGGTTTTATGTTTTATCTTTTCCCACAAAACACGTTCGGTGCGTTTGGTTTCTTCATCTTCGGGGTCGGAAGCAATTTTGCGGAGGATATTATCTATTTTTTCAGATTCTAAATCAATGATGTCGTCCATGATGCGTTGTGCATAATGAATATGTTCGCTGAAAAGTTCATCATTAAAATATGCTTCTTGAGTAAATGGATTCTCCACATAACTGTAGAGATTTATTGCCAACAAGCGGCAACTATCGTATGGACACAAAGGAATTTCACCGCATGGGTTGGTTGATACTGTTGTGAACCCCATATCAGCATACGAATCAGGCACGGACTCCTTCAGGATAGTATCCCAAAATAGAATTCCTGGTTCGGCAGATTTCCATGCGTTGTGTATTATTTTATCCCAAAGAGGCAAAGCATCAATTTCTTTGGTAACAAGAGGATTGTTGGATTTAATGGGGTATTGTTGATGATAGGTGCCGTTGTTTTTAACAGCTTGCATAAATTCGTCATCAATTTTCACCGAAACATTCGCACCCGTCACTTTTCCGTCTTCAAGTTTGGCATCAATAAAACTTTCCACATCGGGATGTTTAATCGAAATGCTCAGCATCAAAGCACCCCGCCGTCCGTCTTGAGCCACTTCGCGTGTAGAGTTTGAGTAACGTTCCATAAACGGTACGATACCTGTGGATGTGATGGCACTATTTTTCACAGGGCTGCCGCTGGGGCGAATGTGTGATAAATCATGACCAACGCCGCCTCTTCTTTTCATCAACTGCACTTGTTCCTGATCAATTTTCATCACTCCGCCATAAGAATCGGAAGGTCCGTTACCGCCAATGACAAAACAATTCGACAGCGATGAAATCTGAAAATCATTGCCAATGCCTGCCATAGGACTTCCTTGTGGAACGATAAATTTAAAATCTTTCAATAAAGAATAAATTTTTTCTTCCGACATCGGATTTTTATACTTTTGTTCGATGCGTGCTATTTCTCTCGCAATACGATGATGCATTTCATCTGGAGAAACTTCGAACAAATCGCCATCGCTATTTTTTAGTGCATACTTATTTATCCACACATTGGCAGCTAAGGCATCGCCTTTGAAATAGGCTGTGCTGGCTTTGAACGCTTCATTGTAGTTGTAAGCGCCTGGGATGTTTTTACTTGGGGGAAATTGTTCACTCATATCTTCTTGTTCAAACTCTTCTTCAGGTAGTGTAGGACGTACTCTATTTTCTAAAACCTTGTCGTAAGCTGTTTCTTTTTTTTGTTCGTCCGTTTGCTGCGGAATGTAGGTTGAGAGCTTGTCTTCCATAATTACTTGAAATTTTATAAAACTTAATAATTTGCTGTCTTGGTGTTTATGTATTTTTTTTGACGATAAATTCGGATGGCTAAATTACACAAAGAAGCGACTTATAGCAACTCAATTTTATTAACAAAATGGACATTTTATTAACGATTTAAAAAAACAAAATATATTCCGAAGGTTTTTCCAAGCAGTTAGCCCCACTCAAACATCCTTCATAGCACTCCATATCAGCTTTTTGCCAAAGCCTAAATTGTTATCTGTCAATTTCAGGAAATTCGGGCGGATAATCCAAAAAGGAGTATCCTTTAAAAAAGGTGCAGCATACGGAAATCTTTTCAGATATTCTTTGCGATATGTTTTCAGCAATTCTCCTGCGAGTTCTTCTATCGTTCCTGTGAGTTGTATGCCTTGAATTTTGCCAATGATTCGTGTTTCTAAAGCGATGGCTCCTGCCACGATGGGTTGTTGCATGGCTTCATGAATGTGGCGCGTTTCTTTATCCGAAGTGATTATGAAGAGATTTTCGGTTGGATTATAAGCATAAAAACAGGTAGAGCAATAGGGCATATTGCCGAAAGAGGTGGCTAAAGTGAGGATATGATGTTTGCGGATGAACTTGACGATGTGTGGGTCAACCGCGTTGATAGGCATCGTCATCAGGAGAAAGTTTGAAGTTCGCACAAACGGAAATAGGCACCCTGAAGCGCGGTGAGTTCGGTATGGTTGCCGCGCTCTACGATTTTTCCGCGTTGCAACACGATTATCTCATCAGCATGTTGCACCGTGGACAAACGATGAGCTATCACCACAGAGGTGCGGTTTTGCATCAACTTGGTCAAAGCATCCTGAACCAAGCGTTCCGATTCGGTGTCTAAGGAAGAGGTGGCTTCATCCAAAATCATAACCGGCGGATTCATCAATACGGCACGGGCGATGCTCAAACGTTGTTTTTGTCCGCCCGAAAGCTTCATGCCGCGGTCGCCAATATTGGTATGGTATCCTTTTTCCATCTGAATAATAAATTCGTGGGCGTTGGCAATCTTAGCGGCGTGCATCACGTCAACCTCAGTAATATTTGGCATACCAAAGGCAATGTTGTTGAACACCGATTCGTTGAACAGTATGGTTTCCTGGGTGACGATGCCCATCAAACGGCGCAAATCGGAAATCACATAATCTTTCACATTCACACCATCCACCAACAACTCGCCCTCGGTGCAATCATAAAAACGCGGTAGCAAATCCACCATCGTAGATTTGCCCGCTCCAGACGGACCGACGATGGCAATGGTTTTCCCTTTTTTGATTTCGATATTGATATTGTCGAGCACTTTTTCTTTTTCGTAAACGAAACTTACACCTCTGTATATAATGGTATCATGAAAATCGCTGATGGTTTTGGCATCGGGTTTCTGAGTAATCACTTCTTCGGCATTCAACACCTGCTCGATACGCTCCACCGAAGCCGCGCCTTTCTGTATGTTGGAATAAGCATCCGTAAAGGATTTTATAGGGTTCATCAACTGCGAGAACATTACAATATACGCAATGAAAACCGATGCAGTTAGGGTGGTGGAGCCTGAAGTCAGAATGAGAGTTCCCCCATACAACAACACGACTGCAACAACAATAATCGCAAGAAACTCACTCATGGGCGAAGCTAAATCGCGCTTGCGGAACAGCCGTATCATCAGTTTAGTGTAATTCTGATTGATTACCTTAAAGCGATCATTCACAGTTCCTATGGCGTTAAAAGCTTTGATGATGCGCAAGCCGCCAATGGTTTCTTCTATATTCGAAAGCAGTTCGCCCATCTTCGCTTGCCCTTTATCTGAAGTACGGCGCAGACTATGACCCACTTTAGCGATAATAAACCCACTCACAGGGAATAATATCAAGACGAATAATGTGAGCTGTGGACTGATAATGAACATAGATATCAAATAAAACAGGATGGTAAGAGGGTCGCGGAACATCATCTCTAACGAAGTCATTATGGTCCATTGAACTTCCTGAACATCTGCAGTCATACGCGAAATAATATCACCCTTACGCTGTTCGGTATAGTACGCAAGAGGAAGAATCATAATTTGTAGATAAAGTTCGTTGCGTATATCTTTAACCACACCATTGCGGATGGGAGCCAGAAAAAACATAGCCAGATATCGAAATAAATTCTTTAGGAAAAACAATACCACAACCATCACGCTAATATATCCCAACGCAGTGATACTGCCCGATTTCTCGATAATATGACTAATTAAGTAATAGAAGTTAAGCTTGATGGAATCTATACTAAAGGTAAGCGGCGGCGCAACAGTTACTGCATCAGTTATCTTAAAAAGAATATCCATCACAGGGATTAAAAGCACCAACGACACCACTTGAAACAATGCCGACAAAATGTTGAAGACGATGGTCAACACAGCATAGCGCCAATAGGGCATCACAAAACGTAGTATTTTTCGAAGTTTTTTCACGATGCAAAGATATTCATTTTTGAGATAATGGAGCAGATTAAGTTCTTTGGAATAGAATTATTGAATGATAGATTTCAAAATTGACAGTTACAGTAAATCTTCGGAAAGATACAAATTGTAATGTTCAATTAATCATGGTATAAAAAAACGGAGGGTATTACCCTCCGTTTTTATTAAGATTAATAAAATGAATGCTATTCGATAATGATTTTTTCGATATGCGAATAGTCTTTAGAAACCAATTTTATGAAATACATTCCTTTCGGATACAATTTCAAATCAATAGGTTTATTGACGAAGTCGGTCAT
>CAIWVT010000285.1 GCA_903916135.1 uncultured bacterium | reverse complement strand
TCTTCATGCTTCGATGCTAATGGAGCCGTTTTCGAACCATTGTTGGGCGAGGACGATGCTATCATCACTGATGCTTTGAATCATGCTTCTATTATTGACGGCATTCGTTTGTGCAAAGCACAACGTTGGATCTACAAACATGGCGACATGCGCGATGTGGAAGAAATTGACCCTGCTAACGACAAAATGGCAAAAGGTTTGGAACGCTGTTTGAAAGAAGCCGTTGCCAATGGTTGCCGCTTTATTATGATTGCTACCGATGGTTCATTCTCTATGGACGGCGACATCGCTAAATTAGATCAGATTTGCGATTTGGCTGACAAATATGGCGCTATCGTTATGGTTGACGACAGCCATTCAACAGGTTTCTTGGGCAAAACAGGTCGCGGAACCCACGAATATCGTGGTGTGATGGGACGTGTTGACATCATCACTACTACCTTTGGAAAAGCTTTAGGCGGTGCTTCCGGTGGATGTATCTCTTCGAGCAAAGAAATCATCAATTGGATGCGCAACAAAGCTCGTCCTTATTTATTTTCAAATACTGTGGCTCCCGCTGTGGTTGGCGGTACGCTTAAGGTTATGGAAATCCTGATGGGATCAACCGAACTGCGCGACAAATTGGAACGCAATACCAAATACTTCCGTGAGAAAATGACAACAGCAGGTTTTGATATCATTCCGGGCGACCATCCAATCGTAGCGATTATGTTTGGAAAATATCCCGATTGTTCTAAATTGGCAGTTGACTTTGCCAACAAAATGTTGGAAGAAGGCATCTATGTCATCGCATTCTCCTTCCCGGTTGTTGCAAAAGGTAAAGATCGTATCCGCGTTCAGGTTTCTGCAGGACATTCACAGGAACATCTGGAAAAAGCTATTGCAGCTTTCACTAAGGTGGGCAAAGAACTGGGCATGATTTAAGTTACAAGTTACAAGGTACAAGTTACAAGGTACAAGGTACAAGTTACAAGGTACAAGGTACAAGTTACAAGTTACAAGTTACAAGGTAAAAGGTACAAGGTACAAGGTAAAAGGTAAAAGGAGGAAAGTTCCAAATACCAAATACCAAGGAGATTCGGGATATAATGATGAAATGAAGGTTTTATCATTATGCTTCCTGAATCTCCTTTTGTTTTAAACTCCAAATACCAAAAGGGCTACGCTCAAATATCTCTGTGTAACTCTGTATCACTGTGTATCTCTGTGTAACTTTTTAAACCACAAAGACACAAAGACACAAAGACACGAAGGCACGAAGGCACAACGACACAAAGACACAAAGACACGAAGACACGAAGGCGGGGTTCTTGCCTCGTCAAAATCAGAAGAAATAATTTTCCTTAGCAAATATAACAAGAGCTGCGGTGTTTTTGATTTTTAGCTTCCGGTAGATATTTTTTCTATGCGTTCTAATGGTTTCGAATGCTAAAAACATGACAATTGCAACTTCCTTATCGGTCAATCCTTTTACGATATGCTGCATCACTTCTTTTTCGCGCTTGCTAAGTTTGCATACAGAATGTTGTTGCCGATTTTTTTGATTTTCCGAAAGCACGTCTTTCAGGCGAGGCTCTTGGGTTAAGGGGTTGGTCATGTCAATAAGCGTTCCTGAAATAAAATGTGGAGTGCCATCGGCATTGCGCTGCAACACTTTCACAAAAATTTGCAACCATTTCCACTTCCCATTTTCATGTTGCACCTGTATCAAGGATTCAACCACCTCGTCCGAAGTGAGTAGTTTATTCATGGCTTTTTGTAGAATTTGCACATCATCGGGATGACAATACTGCAGCCCAAGTTCATAACTTATATGCCTACGCCTATGTTTGCCAAAGCCCACTATATCCGCAGCCGTTTGATTCATCCAAAGAGTTTGCTGACTATTGGCATCATTTATAAAAAGCCCAACGGGATGCTGTTCCAAATATGCAAACAAAAATTTATCCTTAAAAGCTTCCGCAAGTTCAGGCGTATTAAATGGAATATTGGAGTTAGATTCTTTCTTTTCCATGATTTTTAAAATTTAAGTACATCAAAGATACATATAATATTTGAATTGACGTGAAAATATTTATCAAAAACATTTTTTTTGCATAAGCCCACTATTTATTCATCGTAATAAAAAATAAAAAATACCGCATTTGCGGTATAGATTTAAGCGATACTTGAACTAACTTTGCATTTCATTTGTAATCGTTCTAAATTTTTGGTTTCACAATAAAAAAAACTTATTGAGCATGTTCCTTACATCGAAAGAAAAGTATTCCTTGCCAAATAGCTCCAGCCTTAGGCTGATGGGCATGGAGAGTGATTTATTTTCGATGCAGTTTGATGAAAATTCGCTCTTAATTTCTTGCAAAAATTGGCAACATAGTTTCACTTGCTCCTATTATAATAAAGGTACTATATCGGATTTACTATTTCCTATATCGGATTTTTCAACATCTATATCGGTTTCAGTAAATCCCATATCGGTTTCAGAAAATCCTATATCGGATTCCATAAGAACTATATCGGTCTCTAATAATCCTATATCGGATTTCAAAAAATCTATATCGGATTCCTTAAAACCTATGTCGGATTTCACGAAACCTATATCGGATTTCACAAATCCCATGTCGGATTTCACAAATCCGATATCGGATTTACAAAATCCGAGACTAGAAATTGTCAATAAATTAACGAATAAACATCAATTTATAAATAAAAATTAACGCCTAAAAAATTAAACCTTATGAAAAAAGTCGTATTAAATTTAAAACAACTCACTATTCTTGAAAAGATTGAAAAAGGCAATCAACAAAAGACTGCCATGACAACCAATCCAAATTTCACCACACCAAACCCTTCTTTAACTGTGGTAGGAAATGACATTGACGCGCTTGAAACTGCCAACAACGCGTATGAAGCCGCTAAGAGTGTGGTAGATGAAAAACTTGCGATATTGAATCAAAAAGAAGTAATTTATGACAACACTATGACCAAACTTGCCAATTATGTTGAAAACACAGCCGATGGCAACATAGCAATAATTTTAAGTGCTGCCATGAAACCAAAAGCCGACTCAACAAAAAGCACCACCGTATTGAACAAACCCGAAAACGTTTCGGCTAGCGCGGGCGATGCTGCAGGTTCTGTTGATTTGCAATGGAACAGCGACCCCAAATCAAGTGGTTATAATATTGAAATGTGTTTTGATCCCATTGAAGCAACAAAATGGGCTTTCAAAAAAACCTCACTCAAATCAAGCTGCACCATCACCGGTTTGGTTAGCGGACAAAAGGTTTGGTTTCGTGTTTGTGCCCTCAATTCGGTTGGCGAAAGCGCCTGGAGCAATCCGGCATGGGTAACAGTGCCATAAGAGGCGTATTAAAACTTCGAATATCATTTTCAGATGGATGGGTGAAACCAAAAATCTGGGAATACGTATGAATGTAGGTATAATAAATTCTACTTTATGAAAAAACTACTATTTGTTCTGATTGTCCTTGTCTTTATACCTTTTATTATTAAGGCTGAAGTTGATGGTACTAAAGTAAGTGAAATTACGATTGCTCCGAAAGCAATAAAACAGTTGACTAAAAAACAAGAAGATTCAATAACAAAAGTCAAACTTATAACGGATTCAATTGCTATAGCAAATAAAAAAGCAATACGAACTGATACTGCATTTGTAAGCAGTGTGCGTGGGGTTAAAAACTCTAAAGATACTGCTGTATTTGGTGATTATATTAAAGTTGAAGTTCGACATATTAGTTATCTTATAGATGTCATTGCTACAGGGAAAAAAGATTCAATAATTCTTTTTATTGATAATATACCTCTCGAAGATATACATCCTTATTTAATAGGCAGGGATGCCTCGGATTCCGGTTGGATAGAGTTTCATCTTGACAGAAAATCTAAGTTCTTAGCAAAAATGGAACCTAGCTTTAAAAAGTTTACAGATCTGAAAAATTTACCTATAAATGTAGGAGTAAAAGGTAACGCGCCTTTGAAAGCAGGAGTACATATTCATTTATACTATATTGACAGAAATACTATCATTATCACATTCTGTATAATGATTTTAGTAATTGCTTTCATGTTGTTTTTCGCAAAGAAATTTCATTTTTTGCAAATTGACAACTCAAAGACAGCGCGATATAGTTTAGCGCAAACTCAGCTTGCCTTTTGGACGATAGTAGTTACATTTTCATACATATATTTATGGATAGTGAATGGCGTATTGCCCGAACTGCCATCTTCTGTACTTATATTGTTAGGCATAAGTATGGTAACAACAAGCGTTGCTGCATTTATTGATTATCCGGCAGATGGAAAAAAACTTACGTATCCTCCTTCTAACGGGTTTTTGTGGGACATTTTATCCGATGACAACGGAGTCAATATTCAACGTGCGCAAATGGTTATTTGGACATTGATACTTGGATATATCTACATTCAAACCTTTTTAGTGGATTTGTATATTCGCGATTTTGATACAACCATGCTCGCTCTGATGGGTATAAGTTCAGGAACCTACGCCTTGTTAAAGACAAAAGAGCGGAATGAGCCGGCAACGCCTGCCCTATCACCTGTGCCACCGGTTCCAATTCCTGATCCGGTGCCTCCGGTAGTTCCAATTCCTGATCCGGTGGCTCCAGTAGTTCCAAAAGCAGAATAAAAATAAACAGCGGAAGCCGAAAAGCTGGGATAGAGTAGGCGGTATTTAAAAAATTTTTAATTATGAAAAGTCCATTGTTATCTATTAATATAATGTCTTGCTATAAAAATAAATTAAAAGATTTGCTACCATTACCTTCTCGCATGGCAAAGTGCACACCAGATACTCATGATGCTATTTTTAATATTGCTGCCGAATTAGCAACTAAAGGTGGAAAGCTAATTCTAAGCGATCTTTTCCGCAGTTATGATATGCAACTTCAGGCACATAATGATTATGTATCAGGAAAGAAAAAAGCTTTCAGTCCGGCACCGGTTGGAAGTTTGCATGAAGCAGGTCGTGCCTTTGATTTAGATTTAAGTGTGATAAAAATTAGCTTGGCAGATTTCTGGATTCTTGCTGCCAAATACGGAGTTAACCCTATCATTAGTGAACCTAAAACCAGCATTTCCGAAGCATGGCATTTTGACTGTCGTGGTAGCCATCAAATCGTATATAAATATTATGCAGATAAAAAAGGCACCAACTTTGTTCCTTACAAAGCAGCAGCAGTAAGCGGAGTGCTGGCTATTGGCTTGCATGTTGATGACTTTGGTTCAAATCAAACTCAAGCTGCGATTCAATCGTGTGTTATCCGACTTGGCAAAGAAATTGGCAATCTTGACGGACAAATCGGACGCAAAACACAAAAAGGATTAGAAGAATTGGGCATCACTTTCAATTTGAATAATGCACCAGATATGTTACTTCAAGTTGAAAATATGATACAAGAAAAATTCCCGAATGAATTTACTTTGTCAGCACCCTAATGTTTTCTTTAATTTTGTAAATAGAAATTTTTTATACAGGGGAAGCCGAAAAGCTGGGAT
Organism: uncultured bacterium; assembly: GCA_903916135.1. Classification (GTDB taxonomy): domain Bacteria; phylum Bacteroidota; class Bacteroidia; order Bacteroidales; family CAIWKO01; genus CAIWKO01. Next base: position 10,549 of record CAIWVT010000285.1, on the reverse strand, counting down.
AGAGTAGGCGGTATTTCTTGTCAAATAAAATAATATTATGCCAGATAATTATTTAGACTTTATGAATCTAAACACAAATGGGACAATTCCTATTAATGATATTGATTATAACGCATTACTTAAAATAGATCCTCAAATAAAAAACAGTCAAGGGGCTAATACTACTGTTGGAATTTTGGATCACTACATAAACATGGACTTGCCATTTGCTAATCCAATTGAACATTCCAACAATGCACCAACTAACACACCTCCAAGTATTCATGGTAGCGGAATGGCAGGTTTGATTGCTGGTAATAATAAGATATTTGGTGTTGCAAAACAGACTAGAATTATCGAACTGCCAATTTATAATTTGGATGGTAGTCGTATGCCCAACATGATAAATGATGCGTTTGAATATTTATCTCATTTACCATTACAAGGTCGCATAATTATAAATATAAGCCAAGAAATACCTTTTAACTTCCTAGACAAAATTGAAAGTTTGTTGGACAATGAAAATATTATTCTCGTTGCATCAGCAGGAACTGATGATCAATTAGCAAATGATACACTTCAATTTCCATCCTCAATTCCTAATGTAATTTCAGTTGGTAGTATAAGTAATAGTTATTATAACCCTGATAATAGAGGTAACTTCAATAATTACCTCGATTTTGTTCTGCCAAATTTTAATTACTTAACATACTCCCTACAAGTAGGATCATTTAAATACCTTGGTAAGGATAGTGCTGCTTGCGCTATTGTTTCCGGAATTATTTCATTAATAGTTTCTAATAATCCAAATATTAGCAGATTAGAAGTAAAAAATACTTTACAACAATTATCATTACCCTACTCGTCAGGCTCCCAAATTCTAAATAATATTAATCTAATAAAACCATAATTATGAAAAAGAACAAATTTTTTACAATCATTTCTTTTGCTTTATTTTTGATTTCAAGTAGCGCATTTTCTCAAAACGCATATTATGATGCTATACGTCTTAGAGCTTTAGGCTTAGGAAACAAAAATATTGATGGGACAAATATTATTGATATACCAGAAAAGGATCCAATAATAAATATCCTTTCCGGTAAAACCTATTGTGGGTCTATCACAGATTTACAGGAAGCGTACAAAGATAATCCATTTATGCAATATATCACTGGTTCACATGATTTAGGAACACCTGATAACAATGGTGTTGGTTTATCCTCTATCGGCGGTCTCGATGTAACCAACTTTGCTCAAGGCTTAGCACAGTTTATGATAAAAAGAGCTAAACAGGAATTGACAATTGCATTTTTTAATAGATTTCAAAAATTTATTACAGATTCGAACTACAGAGAAGTACAAATTCTGTTTCCGAAAACTGCCGATATAATTGTGAATTTATTATCATACCAATATCCTCAAATGTTACCCACCCTCAGGTCCGCCTTTAATGAGGACCTTCAAAACCTTCCGTTTCATCTAGCAGAAGTACTTCGTTTGCCTAGGTACAAACATTTAGTGAATAGTTATCCTCAAATTGGGCTAATGGTTGGGTCGTTGAGTATTATTCAAGGAATGCAAAATGGAGATACAAATGTTGCTGAAATTATTAAGCAATTTGCAGGACTTGATGCTTGGAACGCTGAGAATTCAGACAAGAGTTTTATAAATATTAAAAACGGTTTTGGCTTGGCTAAGATATTTTCTGAAAGTTTAAGAGATAGTGTAATGGATCATGATAATCCATGGATATCTTCAAAAGAACTTAATGCTTTGATTAGTGATAAGATTACTTTCCAGATATATTTAGGACTTATCTATCAACAAGTTAAAACTGTAGATATTAAATTTATTCTCCAAAGTGGTACTGTTCATTTTGCTCAGAAAATGGAAGATAATTTTGATAATATAAAATTTTACCATCCATATCTAAATAAGTTCATTTCCATGGGAGAAAAGATAGATGGTATGATTAAAGAAATTAAGCACAAAAAAGAATTGTATATACAAATAACAAATGAAGATACTTATAACTATATTAAGACAGGTATTGACGCTATAGAACTCACATTCGATTTTGCGAAGATTTTTGATTCAAAAATAGAACTTAATACTAGCCCTTACTTATCAATCACACGCCAAGGCAATGAGCTGTATAAAAATATTTATAAAAAAGAATATAGCCTTGCAGTAATAAATAGTTTGGATATTCTACAAAATATAATTGATCTATCTAGTAATAATAAAAAAGTTAAACGTGATAAATTACTGGCTGATTTAAATGGCGATGGAACATCGGTCGTACTTAACAAGCTTCTTGCAAAGAAAAAAATAAAAAATTTCAATTACGATAAAAAGAAATTAGATAAAATCCTTGATAAAATTGAAAAGGATTCGACTATAAAAATCTCGGTTATTAAGAGCGAGTTGTATAAATTTCTAAAAAATGCTGATAGCCTTGAACTGGCAGATAATACTTTATTTTTAAACAAATTATTGACGCGTTTGTCTAAATATGGTCTTTTTATAGCAAATATTGTAGAAGCAAAAACGCCAGAGGAAGTTAGTAATGTTATTGAAAATGCTGCCTTACCTGTTGGAAGCTCATCTTATAAAAAATATCATTGCGGAAATGTTTCAATCAATGGATACTTAGGTGCAAATTATAATTATGAAGTCCATAAGTCGCCAAATAATGCATGGCAAAAGCATTTTAATGTGACGGCTCCTGTTGGAATAAATGTATCTTTTGCTTCTATAGGAAAAGGTGGGGCTTTTTCTGCTTTTGTACCATTAATTGATATAGGAGCTATTGTTAATTCTCAACTCACCAAAGATTCTTCGGGTATTGATCAGAAAATCTATTTACGTAATATTTTTTCTCCAGGTTTTTATTTGGTTTATGGATGTGGAGGTAATTTACCATTATCTTTTGGCTGTGGAGCTCAATATGGCCCCGGTCTTTATAAAATGGGAACTGATCCTCTAAATCCTTCTTGGAGATTTAATGCTTTTCTTGCAGTTGATATTCCTATGTTTAATATTATTAAAGGAACAAAAATACATGATCCCAAAGTCAAGTCAAAGAAGAAAAAATAAGAAACGCAATTTGATCAAGTTCTTCAAAAAAACCGATGCCCCAAACCATCGGTTTTTTTATTTTCCCACAATCCCCATCTCACACACCGCCACCCAAGCCATAAACCCCATCCCAGTTTCCATACACGATTCATCCACATTGAAGCTCGCGGTGTGCAGGTTTAAGATTTCCGCTTGTGTGGGGGCTTTCACACCCAGTCGGTAGAAGCAGGAAGGGATAGTATGCGAATAATAGGCGAAATCTTCTGCGGTCATGCGCAAATCTATGTCCACCACATTGCTTGCTCCTAAATAATCCTTGGCATAATTCTTTATTCGTGCGGTCAGTTCGTCATCGTTCAACAAATAGGGGTAACCTCTATCAATAAATACGTCGCAACTGCCGTTGAAAGCTGCTGCGATGTTTTCCGCAATTTGTGTAATGCGTTTATGGGCTTCAGTGCGCCAGTTTTCGTCCACCGTGCGCAAGGTGCCTTCCATAAACACTTCGTCGGGTATCACATTGGTTTTGCCGTTGGCAACTATCCTTCCAAACGAAAGTACCGTCGGTATGGTCGGTGTCGCCATCCTACTGACCAATTGCTGCAAGCCAATGACAACATGTGCAGCAATCACAATAGGATCCACATTCAGTTCGGGAGTGGCAGCATGTCCGCCTTTACCATGCACGGTAATATACACCTCGTCCGTCGAAGCCATTGACTTGCCCGATTTCACGCCTATCTTTCCAACCTCAATGCCCGGATGCACGTGTTGCCCTATCATATTCAACACACTTGGGTTGTTCAGCACGCCTTCCTTAATCATCAGTAAAGCACCGCCCGGATATTTCTCTTCCGACGGTTGAAACAAAAGCTTAATGGTTCCTTCAAAGGAATCTTTCAGGCTGTAAAGAATTTTGGCAGCTCCAATCAACGAAGCCATGTGCACATCATGACCGCAAGCATGCATCTTTCCTTCATTCTTCGAACAATAATCCACATGATTCTTTTCATTGATTTGCAAAGCATCCATGTCGGCACGCAATCCGATAGACTTCTTCTCGGGATTTCTCCCTTCAATCAACGCCACGATACCCGTTTTCGCGATGCCTCTTTTGTAAGGTATGTGTGCCTTGTCAAGCTCTGCACAAATAATATCTCCTGTTACTACTTCGTTGAATGCCAACTCAGGATTCGCATGAAGTTGACGACGCACACTGATGATGTCCTTCAAATAGTGATTGGATAATTCTTGTATCTTTAATTTTAATGTGTCCATAAACTAAAGCTGTGTATAAATTAATTAAAAATCTAAGCCAAGCGATATATAAAATACCGCTTTCTGTATCACCGCATTTTCCACTCCCCAAGCATAATCGGCACGGATGAAATACCCAAGTAATTTCGACCGAATTCCGAAGCCGAAACCACCCACCAGCGGGTCTTGTTTTCGGATTACCGTCACCAAGATAGGTCCGCGCTGAGTGTATTCTTTCACGATAGTGTTTTCTTCCGAATAAGGATTCAAACCTACCCATGCCGTACCTATATCGCCAAAACCTATCAACTGAAGGTTGGTGAAGAAATTATTTTTCAAAGGTTTCTTCGAAAAATAGCGCACAATCGGGAAACGCAGTTCACTGTTCAATACAAAAAAGCTGGGACCATTCCGAATGTTTTGTACAAAGCCTCGCATGTTGGTGGCTAAGGTTTGATAAGCATAATTCTGATTTTGAGCCGGTGCAACCGTATTATTAAACTTCGGAATAATCCAATTATCAACCCCGCCCATATAATAAATCAATTTGCTGTTGCCAAAAGAAGTGCTTGCTGCCAAACGATTTGCCCAAATAAACGTGCGATGTATCTTTTGATAATGACGAAAATCCATACCCAACACCACCAAATTATGGTATTTGTTATCTATCAATTGATAATATTCTCCAAAGATTTTCCATCGCCATCCGTACATGATATTCGTGGCTTTGGTTTGCGTATTATCGTAAACAAGTTCCCCTTTCAGCCCTGCCCAATATTGATGCGCATCGGCTTGTTGCAAATTAGTAGTAAAAGTTTGAGGAACATTCATGTCTCCACCCGTAAATACTTTTTTATCATAACGTACCGAAACAGTGCCTTTGATATGCAACACTTTCGTGATGGGCCATTTCAACACATAAAACAAAGAATTCGAACGCAATTTCACAATCGAAGTTTCCGTAGAACTCAAATTCGATTGCCGATAGAAGAACAAACCTTTATCCAGCCGTTTCTTCAGATTCTCGAATCCAATAAAAAACTCATAATCATCAAAGCTAAGCGAAATCCGTGCTCCGCCCGATATGCGATAATCTTCCAACAAATCTATCAATCCCAACTGAAAAAATACATTAAACCCGGGATTCAGATATACCGGACCTCCCGTGTATTGCTGATAAGAAGCATTCAAATAATTAAAATCAATTTGACCCACCAACTGATTGATGGAATATTCCACATTATAATTTCTCTGACGGGGAATTTCAAAGCCCGTTTTCTTCATTAGTTTAGTAGTATCTGAAGTCTTTGCCAAACTATCCTTTTTCACACCGCCAAATGCATAATTGTTTATATCCACTTTGCCCGTGTCTTTAGCTGGGTCCATCTCGTTCATAAACACATTATTGATTTTCTTCGCCTTGTTCTTTGCTCGTTCTTTCTTCGCTTTCAGCAGCCCCACTTCTTCGGCATTTATCAATGAATTATCAGGCACCGCCTCCACATTCAACGATTTAAGGTATTGCTCTCGATAAAAAGTGTTGGCTGGTTTGGTTTTATTAATCACTTTTCCTGCAACCATATCACGCACATAAATATTGTGAAACCCTTTCTGATACACCACTTCGGCATACTTCTCAATCTTAGGAGCAATATCGTGTTGCAAAATATTCCGATTATAATCCGTCACAGCGAAGGAGGTGGTGTAATAGCGAAAATGCGTCGTCGTGTCAATAAAGCTAATCGTGCTGTCAACTCGGGCAAGATAACGATTCACGATACCGTTTTCGTCGCTCAAATAGCTGAAAAAACGTTTGTCATATTGCATCGGCTGTGTTTCATTTGCATCCGGAGTGTTGGTAACTCTTCGCAACACGGTGTTCTTGGCGGAATAATTATACAGAAAAATATCCGTCTGTTTAGGCAATTGCACAATGGTGTCTTTTGGAGTTTCCAGATAGGTAGCAACGTCATAACGTATGGTATCATCGGGACGGTTCGAGCTGAAGATGATTTCCGAGGAGTTGTTCACAAAGTGCGGATTCAAATCATCATAAATATCTTTCGTGATGGGTTCGTAGGTATGCGCCGCAATATTATACACATAAATGTCCGTTTGTCCTTGCACCACTGCCGAAAACACTATCATCTTTCCGTTTTGTGAATACGAAAAATCCAAAATCTTATCCATATTAAACAGTTGCAACTTCTCGAAGTGCTTTTCGTCTATCATATACGAATACATCATGATTTTCCCTTTGGTTTCCAATATCATTGCCAACAGTTTCCCCGTGGGATGCCATGCCAACAATGGATACGAATAGTCAACCTTTTCGTCCAATTTATGTTCCCTTTTCAGAAGCTTTTTATAATGATTCGTTTCCGTATCGTAGAGCCACACGCGATATTGCCCCATGATGTTCGAGGTGTAAGCCACATATTTCCCGTCAGGACTCAGCCTAACTTCACCAAACACTTTATTCTTCCTATTCTTTTTCTGCAACACAGTGCCTTCTATGGTTTGCCGTGAAGCGTCGTTGCCCACATAGATTTGTTCGTAATAGTTGCTCCAATCTTTCACCAAAGTCTTAAACGGAACACCCAACACATACAGGAAACCGCTTTCCACACTTTTACTTATTTTTGTCAGATACACAATATTCGAAATCGCTGAAGGTCCAAACCTATTGGAAATGAATTTCCACAACGAATGACCTGCATACACCGCTTCGTCGCCGCTCAGATTATTATATTTTTTATATTCGCCCCGCAGAATGCCGTCCTTCACCAAATTGTCCAACTCGGGACTCCAATCTTCCGAAACGAAGGAAACCAACCCTTGCTGATACCAGGCAGGCAACGACAACAGCGTAGAGTTTTTTATATTCGAGCCTATTTTGCCACCAAACATCATCTCGTCCACCAACACCTGCGCAATACCGGCTCTAATTTGTTTCTCGAAATCGGTGTGGCTACCGTTGTAATAAATAAAAACTTTCGACCCAACGATGTGCGTTACCCCGCCTACATTATAATTGTCGTCCGTAATCATGCCGATATTGCTCTCTTGCAACTCGGAGAATTTGTTGTAAATCACAAACTGTATCTTGCCTTCCAAGCTATAATCCAACTTGGCTTCAATTTCTTTCAGGCTTTTGTTGGCATAGCGTGCCGTATAAACCGCAAGCTCTTTTCCGTTCTTATAAAAATAGGTGTCAAACTTCTCAAAACGTATAAACGACCAAAACCTATCGGTATATTGCACCCGACTTTTGCCGAAGGTCAATTGCGAACCTGTGTAGAACTGTGCCACAGAAACCTCTGTGCAGCAGAACAACACCAAAAAAAACACTCCGAAAAATTTACCCAATTGACGCATACATTTCGCTCTAGAAATAGGACTGTAAAGGTACTACTTTTTCCTGAAACGGAGCCAACAAAAAAATATTGTTTACTCAGAACATAGAATCCCAAGAAAAACTCACCTTCCAACCTCGCTCTTTCTTAACCCATCCCGACATTCATGTCGGTGTAAAAACGCTACCACCTTTCTCCAAAAGCCCCTTTAAGGGCGGAATACATTGAATTCTAAAACCTTCTTCCTTTCCTCCTAAACCTTAGTAGAATAGCAAAACCTACACAGAAACCAACCTTATTACCTTCTTTCTCTATCAATGTTTTTTTCGATAAAATTGAATAAGGTAACAAGGTTAGGATGTTGTTATATCATTCATTTCTACTAAGGTTTTTTAAATTGAAAAAGGCTTGCCTTGATACGGGGCAAGCCTTTTATCATTTTTTGAATCAATTAGTATTTGGGCTTGAGCCTAAAAGAATAGAAAAGACGAAAGTGGAACCTTCGCCTAACCTGCGCCCAACTGGGATAGGCTTAAATTACATTAATCAAATGCAAACATATAAGAAATAAAAACAACCATAATATCACGAAAAAGTACAATGCTTTTAAATACAATGTAAGAAATGATAAACAGGGAGAAGACCTATTTACTTTTTCAACAAGACGGTCAACAAATTCTCTTGTTATACTATTATCATTTTCTGAAGTAACTAAAGAAATACATTGATGAAGATACCTTATTAACTTTATATTCTTACTCCCTACAAATGCAAATGAAAAGGAAATTATTATTCCTAAAAAACAACTTATCAATAAGGACCAAGCAAATACTAAAGAAAAGGTATTTTTAGTTATTATACAGTTTAATACACCTACCAATAGAATTGATTGAACCATTAAAACTGCATTAGTTCGTCCAAAAAATAAATTATCTTCATGATCTACTCGACTCCGTAGATAATCATATTTGTTTAAATCATATTTATTCTTGAAATCCTCATGTTTTAACATTTTAACAACTTCTAGTAAACTTGATTTTTGCCTAAATGCTCTATTTTTTGTCTTTTTCAAATTTATAAATGTTTTTTCAAATTCTGCTAATGTGTCATTATCATAATCATGTTTAAGTTCTTTTAAAAAAAAATCACTGTTCTGTTTTCGTAAGATATTCATATTTATTTAGTTTTAATTGCATCATTTTAGAAAATCATTGGTTGAATCAATAAAAATTGAATCCTATGTGTTTGGAAACTCAATCTAACTTTAGCCTCAAGAGAAAACGGGAACCTGCGCCAAACAGGATATTTATTGTTTATACTCCCATGTATTATGTGTTTTACATTTTTCACATTGCCACCCTCTTGAAGGTCCAAGATGTTTAATTGTTTCGGCATCCTCTTGCAAACGCTTCAAATGCTGGCTGCCAATGTTTTTAGTATATGAGACCAACAAATGAGGTTCAAAACTTCCAACCAAACCAGGCATCATGTCTGCCATTTCTTCTGATGTCAAACATGTCGTATCTTTCCCTAAAATATAATGCGAATTACATCCTTTGCAAACTAATTTTACGTCTTCCGATTCTTTTGGAAATAAGTTATCTTTTGAAATGTCATTTTTAAGAGGCTCTAAAATTGAATTATTTTCAAGAATTTCAGCACTAACATTTTTACCCTCTAATAGAATAATTTTTATTTCTTCAAATTTTGATTTTGATAATTTTCCTTCTCTTAATTCAAGCTCAATACAACCTAAAGCAGTATAACCCCTGTTATCTTTAGTTTCTATATTAGCCCCTGATTTAATTAATGCTTTAATTATTTCAATATGTCCATTTTTACAAGCTAAGATTAATGAATTCTTGCCATAACGTCTATTTATCGCTTCAATATCTGCTCCAGCTTTAATCAATTCATTTACAACTTTTATTTTACCATAATAAGAGGCACACATTAATGAAGTCCATCCATCTTTATCTTCCATCTCAATATTAGCCCCTGCATTAATTAATTCATTAACAATTTCCACATGACCATAACAAGAAGCCATCCATAATGCTGACTTGGCACTATTATCACCATCATTAATTTCACCATGAATCTTTGATCCATTTTTTATCAAATCTTTTACCATTAACAAACTGCCTTCCCTGGATGAAGTGATTAATTCTGTTTCACCAGTCATATTTCTGGCAGAACTTCCATTAGCAAAAGAAGTAAAAATACTACTCCATGATGCTTTATTATTTACTTCTGAACAATCAATACATATTCTGTATAACCACTCGTGTCTGGTAGTCTTACAATTTATACAAACACAACCTTTCCAGTTGTGTTCTATTGGTCTTTTTTTTCCACAAACTGAACAGTATGAGCAATTCATCTCCCATTTATGACCACTAAATAAACATTTAAATCCCATATTCTTCCTAAGTTAAATTTTTTTCCATTTTTTCAAGTGGTCTCCAAACTCCACATTTATAACATTAAAGTGATTAACTTATCACCAAGCTAGATGGTCCTGTCCAAGGTCCTGCCAATTCGGGATGTTTGGAATCGGTCCAACGTACATAAAATTGTAAAAAGCTGCCTATGTTTTCGCCGCCCAATTTTAATATAAATGTGGCAGATGAAAAATGCTGTATCACGGTGCCATCATCGGGGTTTAGAATAGCTTTATGAATAAATTTGCCCGGGATAGGTTCGCCCGTCGTAGGGTCTTTATCCAGCTCGGGCGCATCTATCCGAAGGGCTATTTCCACCATATCCGAATTTTCAGGCAAGGAAGCATAGCTGCCATCTGATTCAGCATAACATTTCACTTGCAATTGGCAATCGCCTAAGGCAGTGGGACGTGCAAAACATTTGAACATGAT
>CAIWVT010000284.1 GCA_903916135.1 uncultured bacterium | reverse complement strand
CTAAATGCAAGGTATAGACACTATCGCAACCTGCACTGTTAATATAGCTTGCTGTATAGGTTCCTGCTGAGAAATACGAAGTTCCATGCCAAAAGTAGCTTGCCCCAGTACATATACTTTGGTTTTCAGAGAAAGATTGAATTGGATTTACGGATACCGCAAGAGTTGAAGAAAGTCCATCTCCACAAGAATTATGTCCTTTTACAGTAATATTTCCGATTGAAGTTTCCTGAGTATAACTTACAACAATACTATTTGTGCTACTTGTACCGTTTCCATTTGGTGGAATTGTCCAAATATAGGAAGTTGCATTTGTAATATTTGGAACATTGTATAAAACACCATTTTGTATATGACATAAAGTTGTCAATCCTGTAATTGGTCCTGCATTGTAAGGAAAGGGATTTACATTTATTGCAATACTATCCAAAGTACTACAGCTATAAATATCTGTTACTGTAAGATGATAAATTGTAGTAAGCAACGGATTTACAGTTTTGGTAATTCCGTTTCCTAATCCTTGATCCCAATAATATAGAAGGGTTCCTGTTCCTGTGGTTCCAGCCCCATTTAACGTAACCCAACTACCTGTACATATTGATGTATCGTTATTTAATGCTATAGTAGGTTTAGGATCAACTGTAAGCAATACTGGATTCGAAGATTGTGTGCAGGTTTTCGTTACTCTACACCTGTAAGTGTTATTATTTAAAGAATTTAATGCCTGAAGGATATGAAGCGTATTGGTATTTGTTCCCGAATAGGATGCGTTATTTGGAACATTATCCCATAAAATTCCATTTTGAATCTGCCATTGATATGTGCTTCCTATAGCAGCAGTTAAACTAAAACTTGCTTGGCTCTTTTCGCAAACGAGTGTTGATATTGGCTGCGTGATAAGCGTGGGGTTGATGTTTCCGTTGACATAAGTTGGTATAATCGCATCTAAATTGGATTTTACTAATTCTGATGAAGGTAAAAAGATTAGATTTGTTCCACCTCCTTTATATTTGAATTTCAAATCACAAAGCTTTCCAGAAACCAAGTTTACCCCATTATTAGTACCATCAACCCAAAAAACGACAAGTTTCCATGCATCAGGTCCGCTCGTTGGAACACCACAAAGAATTCCAGGAGTTAGAGGACTTGTATTTAAACTTCCAACATACGTTAATACTGCCGTATCAAAACTAATATTTAATGTAAGTGCTCCTAACGAACTTATGTTGCTGTAATTAATAGGAACAACAATAGTATCATTTACACATGTGTATAATAGTGGCAATGTAAGTTGCTGGGCAAAAGATATTCTAATATTTAACGAACAAAAAACAAGAACGATTGTTATTATGATAAATAACTTTTTCATACGGATTTAATTACATGTTTTTTTATCAATAAATCTACCGGAATCAATGTCTATGAATTTAATTGACTTTTTCTGTTTCAAAAATATGTTTTTTATATTTATTTCTGATTCCCAAACTAAGCCTTGAAAGTAACAGTTGAATT
>CAIWVT010000283.1 GCA_903916135.1 uncultured bacterium | reverse complement strand
TAAAAACTCAGGCACAAAATTACATTATAGACTTTATTGGAACAGGAGCAAGTACTACTGTTGATACTATTAAAGTCGAAAACCTGACACATTGCACAGACACAATCCTTTTAGGAAGTGATAAATTGCATCTGAATAATATTATTTCCGGAGTAAGTGAATTGAACTTAGATGTTGAAAACCTTATGCATATCTTTCCCAACCCAATGTTGGGTAGTTGTACTATAGAATTTGAAGCGACATCGCCAGATATTGCAACTATAAGTTTATACGATATAACAGGAAAAAGAATTTTACAAGCGCGAGAATTATTATCAAAGGGGATGCATACATTTAGTATAAAAGGAATTGATAGGGGCATTTACACTCTGAAAGTAGAATCAGACAAATATTCATATAAGTCAAAATTAATAAGTATTAATACTGTTAATGGCATTCCTGAAATAAAACATATAGGAACCACACAGGGTTTAGATAAACAATACACGGCATCAGAACCTGAAAAGAAAATGAGTTTGAAAAGGGGTAAAACTGCTATTGATATGCAATATGCACCGGGTGATACATTGAAACTGACAGGGATCTCCGGTATTTACCGTACTGTATTTATCCTTGTGCCTACACAAAATCAAACTGTTGCGTTTAATTTTGTTGCATGTACAGATGCGGATAATAATAACTATTCTGTAGTGCGTATAGGCACCCAAGTGTGGATGGCAGAAAACTTACGGGCAACTAAGTATAGGAATGGAGATTCTATTGGCACAACTACTCCATTTAATTTAGATATAACTAGTGAAAGTACACCTTCGTATGAGTGGGTTTATCTCAATGAAGAGAGTTACTTAGCAACGTATGGGAGAATATACACCTGGTATACTATAAAAGACACCCGCAATATTGCACCTGTTGGTTGGCATATACCAACCTTTGCAGAATGGACTACATTGTTAAATTATTTAGGTGATACATTGAATGCTGGGGGCAAATTGAAAGAAAACTGTTCTGATAACTGGCAAATACCAAATGTTGGCGCATCCAATGGAAGTGGTTTTTCTGCCCTCCCTGGAGGATTCCGCAGTAATAATGGTTATTTCGGTCACACTGGAACAGATGGTCTCTGGTGGAGTTCTTCTGATAGTGCACCATCAGAAACTGGTTATTGGAATTTGGACTACCAAACCAACAGCTTGTTAACTTATATTTCAAGTAAGCAGTGGGGATTATCAGTGCGCTGTATAAAGGATTGAGACGGCATATGTGGTTTAATATCCCAAAGTTTTTAACATAGACTTATAGCTTTGCTCTTTGGCAAAGAGCCGTGGATAAGGTTCATGGTTTTCATCGAACTCTATAATAACATGCTTGGGTGCGGGAATAAGGCAATGCTGAATACCGCCGAATCCTCCCAGCGATTCCTGATAGGCTCCGGTATGAAATAGACCAATATAAAGTGGATTATCTGGTGGAATTTTTGGTAAAAATATGGCATTGGCATGAGCTTCAGCATTGTAATAATCATGGCTATCGCAGGTAAGGCC
>CAIWVT010000282.1 GCA_903916135.1 uncultured bacterium | reverse complement strand
TTAATCCCAGATTCCGCAATAGAAAATAAATGATTATTTTTGCATCAAAATCCTAATGCGTAGCATTAGAAAAAAATGAGTTATGGAGTTTGATATATCCTTTACCAATAAAGAGATTACGCCATGGGGTGGAATGGTTTTTTTGCGCCAAATGTTGCAAAAAATTGGCTTTAGAGAGCTAGTTGAGAATAATGTTGATTTACCTGTTTCAGGATCCAATCGCGGATATAAAACTTCAACGATAGTAGAGGGTTTTATTACTAGCATTTGGTGTGGAGCAAATCGTTTTTTGCATACTGAAGTTACAAGACATGATTCTACTTTGGGCAAAATTTTTAATTGGAAGAATATCCCTGGGCAAGATACCTACAAGCGCTTCTTCGGTAAGTTCACCCAAGTGAGAAATCTAAAAGTAAGTGATTATTTCTTTTCATGGTTTTTTGAGAATGTTATTCTTAACTATATTACCCTTGATATTGATTCTTCTGTAATGACCAGATATGGCGAACAAGAAGGAGCTAAAAAAGGATATAACCCAAAGAAAAAAGGCAGAGCTAGTCATCATCCCCTAATCGCATTTATTGCAGATGTTAAACTCGTTGCCAATATGTGGCTTAGAAGTGGGAATACTTCATCGGCAAATAATTTTCTTTCCTTTTTGGAAGATACTTTGTCAAAACTTAAAAGTAAGAAAATAGGTTTGATACGTTTAGATAGCGGATTCTTTCAATCAGACATTTTAGACTACTTGGAAGAAAAAGCAATGAATTATATTACTGCGATCAAGTTTACAAGACCTATTCAAAGGTTAATCCATGCAAGTACAAACTGGGTTGTATTAGATACTGGGATAGAAATTTGCGAACAATTATATCAAGGTGATTCATGGAAAAAGCCACGTAGAATCGTTATGGTTAGACAAAAAATAAAGGATAGACCCAAAGCTCCAGGGAAGCAATTGACTTTATTTGCTGAAGAAGAAATTTATAAAAACTATCGGTATTCTGCCTATGTAACTAATATAGATCTTTCTTCATGTGAGATTTGGCGACTCTACAGGGGGCGTGGAGATGCTGAAAATAGAATCAAAGAATTAAAAACCGATTTTGGATTTGACAGTTTTAATGTAAATGATTTTTTTGCTACCGAAGCAGCCTTAATGTTTGCTATGATAGCTTATAATTTAATGTCCCTTTTCCGAATGTTTGTTCTCCAAGAAAAAACACAAAAAACACTATCTACACTGAGATATAGAACTTTTGCAATAGGAGCATATTTTGAAAAAGTTAATGACAAACTGGTCCTTAAAATAGCTCTTAATAAAAAAAGAAGAGCGTGGTTTTCTGGATTGTGGAACTATAGCAAAGAGTATGATTTTCCATTTCAATAATCTAATGCGGAATCTGGGTTAATCGTAAAAAGGGCTTGCCACGTACACAGTCAAAACCCAACAGTAAAATTGCATTTGAATGTGTGGTGGATCCTATTCCGGCTCGTAACGGCGTCATAAATTTTAAAGCCAAGCCACGCGGCGAAACCAAAAGAAGCAAACTATCAGAAGGCTCCAATGCCATTGAAATGTCTTATGCAATTGTGCAGAGCAGCATACGTAAAGCCAGCGATTTGCCCGATAGAGTGTTGGAACAATGTATTGGGGTTGACGACCACACAAAAAGTAAGTGGTTTTTTAAAGCCATATTTCAGTTTTCAGTTGATTCGGCTCTTATAGGATATGATTTTCATTGCTGGTTTCGCTTCACCCATACTCGTTATCCCCAACTGGCAGGCAAATGGAGTGATGTGTATATTATTATGATAGGTTAGCATTTGTTTGATTGAATTTTTTTGTATCTTTGTAAAAAAATATTTTATAGCATGAAAATGAAAAAAGTTTATAAAAGTTTACAAGCGTTTGTAAGCGGTTACAAATGGACTGGGTGCAATATATATGTTAGGCACAATCGGAAAAGAGCAACCCACAATGAGATAAAACTAATTGATAAATGATAACAGATATTATTAGGACAGAAAAAATTTCAAAACACTACAAAGACGTGTGTGCTGTTACAGACATGTCTTTAAATGTCAGGAAAGGTGAAATATATGGATTTTTAGGTCTTAACGGTGCAGGAAAAACTACCACTATTCGTATGCTTCTGGGGATGATAAAGCCTACATCCGGAACAGCATATATTAATGATAAAAAAAGTTCATCAGAAAATACAGAATTATGGCGACAAGTCGGCTCGTTAGTTGAAGTACCTTATTCCTATCCGGAGCTTACAGTTCAGGAAAACCTTGAAATATTTCGCAGACTACATTTTATAAAAAATAAAAACGCTGTAGAAAACATTATTGATAAACTTCAATTAAGACAATATGCAACCAGAAAAGCAAAAAACTTGTCGTTAGGCAATAATCAAAGACTTGGCTTGGCAAAAGCATTGATACATAATCCCGAAATACTGATTTTAGATGAACCTACAAATGGATTAGACCCTGCAGGGATTTATGAAATTCGGGAAATGTTGTGCGACATGGCTATAAATCGCGGCGTAACTATTTTTATTTCCAGCCATATTCTTGGCGAAATATCAAAATTTGCAACAAGAATTGGTATTATTCATCAAGGAAAGCTAATACAAGAACTTGACACAAGCCAATTAGAAATCCTTTGTAAGAAACGACTATTAGTAAACGCACATGATATTGAAATGGCTTATTCGATTCTATCAGAAAAAGGATATGATGTAGAAAGAAATGCAGAAGCACACCTGGAAATAATGAATTCAGAAGTTATAAACAATCCTGATACTATTGCAACACTAATGGTAAATGCTGGCTGTCCCCCTACTATGCTGAAAGTTGAAGAAGAGGATTTGGAAACTTATTTTCTCAGAACAACTGGAATGAAAGGAGGTGTAAGATGAAAAGTATTCAGGCAAGCCTCTGGGTGGAAATTTTAAAAGTTCGAAAATCAAAAATCTTCTGGGGAACTATCATTCTATTTATGTTTATCTCCGCTATGATGGGCTTGTTAATGTTTGTTCAAATACATCCCGGCATTTCGGGCAAACTTGGAATGATTGGCAATAAAGCATCTATGTTGAGATTTGGAGTGCCAAACTGGAAAAATTATTTAGTTCTGTTAATGCAGGGAATAGCAGGAGTTGGTCTTATTGGTATTGGTTTTGTGGCAAGTTGGATTTTTGGTCGTGAATTTTCTGACCACACAGTAAAAGATATTCTTGCAATACCTGTTTCGCGGTCTAATATTGTATATTCTAAATTTATTGTTGTAATAATTTGGTCTGTTATCCTTTCATTTGTTTATTTAGCTTTTGGACTGTTAATGGGTTGGCTCATTGGTCTTCCTGATTGGTCAGGAGAAATTGTTATTCAATATTCCTGTAACTATTTTGTAACTACTATTCTTATTCTGTTGCTTTCAACTCCGGTAGCCTTTCTTGCAAGCTATAGTCGCGGTTATTTAATACCATTAGGATTTGTGATTTTAACTCTTCTATTGGCAAATTTTATCGGTATGGTTGGCTTGGGACCTTATTTCCCATGGGCTATCCCTGGATTATATGGTACTCCTGGTGTTACAGCAGATTTGCAATTGCATGTTTCAAGTTATATTATTTTAGTATGCACTTGTCTCATAGGTTTATTTGGAACTGTTGCATTTTGGCGTTTTGCTGACCAGAATTAAAAATTAATTATAGAAAAAAATGAAAATGAATAGAGTTGAAAACCGCCAGTGCCTAACGCAGGTATTGCCGACAATGCCGCTAGAAAGTATTGTGCTAACTTGAAACATTTGAGCGGGCGGCACTGCAGCAATACCTTAACCGTTATGTGGCATTTTAACATGAAAATACTTCGACAAAACATATTTATTCTGACCTTATTTCTTGTCTTGACAGCTTGTTCTACAAAACAAGCTATAGTCCCATTTAAAGATGGAAACAAATACGGCTTTAAATCCTTATATGGAAAAATTATTATCGAACCAAAATATGATGGTGTTGGATGGGATTTTTATAATGGTTTTATGAGTGTAAAAAATAATGGGAAATGGGGATTTATCAATGAGAAAGGA
Source organism: uncultured bacterium (assembly GCA_903916135.1). GTDB lineage: Bacteria > Bacteroidota > Bacteroidia > Bacteroidales > CAIWKO01 > CAIWKO01. The sequence goes on along the minus strand of CAIWVT010000282.1, from coordinate 4,308 downwards.
GATATAATTACTGAAATAAAATATGATTACGTGGGCGATTTTTCAAAAGATGGGATTGCAACTGCTGAACTAAACGGGCTATTTGGATTTATCAATAAAACAGGAAAAGAAATTATTCCGTTTATTTATGAAAATACCTGGGGTTTCCAAAACGGAATAGCAAAAGTTAAAAAGAATAATCTTTGGGGTTTTATTGATACGAAAGGAGATATTATTATTCCTATTGAGTATGAAGATTTCAAATATTCAAAATGGTCGGAAGGATTAATAGGAGCCTGCAAAAACCATAAATGGGGATTTATTGACAAAACAAATAAAATAATAATTCCTTTTGGTTATTATGACGTGGGGACATTTTCGGAAGGACTTGCACTTGCGGCAGAATCATACTACAAATGGGGATATATAGATCACAATGACACTGCCATTATTCCATTTATTTACGAGAATCCAAAATATTGCGACCAAAATGCAGGTAACTTTAAAAATGGAATTGCTCAGGTAAGATTAGAAGACAAATCTGGTTATATTAACAAGAAGGGTGAGATTATTATTCCAATTAAATACCACTGCGTGAAGCAATTTTGCAAAGGATACGCTTATGCTGAAATTGACAACGGAGAAAGCAATTTTGGAAACAAACATAAAATCCTGCTATACGGTTATATTGATAGTATTGGGAATGAATACCTCTATGATTATCCAAATTTTAATAATTACAATTGGCATATTACCGCCGCACCAAAAGAAATCCCGGATAGTTCATACTTACTTAAATCCTGGGACACTACTCAAACAAGACCATGGACTATCGAAAAATTATTAGCACATGGTTTAGATGCATTCAGGGAAGAGCCAACATCATACCCAGACCTTTGCACAATTAATGAAATTTGTGTCTCTTATGGACTTATGTTAGGTGGTGGAAACTTTGGAGAAGACTTTATATATCCCAATAAAGAAACCTGGAATTATTTCAAAGAAAATACAATATATAAAGTTATTTCTTCTGAGCTGTTGCGTCAGATTGTTTGGAATTGGATTGCTCCATATTACAAAAATTCATTCCAATCCTTGAATCCATTTGCGCAAAAAACTTACAAAAACATTGCGGTATATTTAAGAAATTACATAAACCGTTATGACAAGAACAAAGTAGAAGTATATTTAAAAAAAGATGAAAAAAAATTTGCTTACTTCGATATGAACGGTAATTACGACCCAAATAGAAAATTAAGTGCCTTTGTGGACAGACTAATAATAATTCATAAAGTTATCACAGTTGACGAAGCAAAAACATGGATTAATAAAATCGCAGACGAAGTTGTGACATGGTGAATAAAAAACGCCACATAACTTCTGCCTACATTCAGCGGCGGGTTTTGTGAAAAAAAAACACTTGTAACTGTTTGTGGGGGCAGACAGGGAAGTGTTCTGAAACCGCTGCCTTTTGCAGCCCTTTGCCTTTATGCGATATGTTAGAATACCCCTGTTCAGCTTTGGCTGTGAAGTTGAATATATCTATATAGGCGCTACCTATTTCACTATTGAACCATTCTACCCGGTTTGCCAGAACTTCCAACCACTATCCACTCTATCCTTTCATGCTCCAACCTAAAGTCATATATATCCGCATCATCCCTGCCTGTTAATAAAGACAGGCGCGTTCCAATAAATAATACCGTATCGGCATAAAATGGTGAATATTTGCTTTTTCTTTAAAACAAACCTGTTTTTTTCATGTACTACGCCAATATATATAAAGGTATCTTTTTTGACGAAAATGAACTTTAATTTCTAAAAATATTAAAAAACATTTTCTGTATCCAAAAATTTATGTTACTTTTGCACCCTTATTTTTTAAATCAACAAATTTATGGCAATAATTGGCACAATACGTAAACATTCGGCTTTAGTAACAATTTTAATCGGCGTTGCTTTAGTAGGCTTTCTTTTCATGGGCAATAGTAAATTAGGTTGCAATAACAAAAACACGCTATTTGCAAAAATCGGATCGGAAAAAATCAGCAAAATAGATTTCGATAAAAAAGTAGAAGAGCAAGTTGCAGCATACAAGCAACAATCAAAAAAGGACAATCTAACCTCTGCCGAAAACTTTCAAATCATGACATCCACTTGGGATCAGATGTTGAAAGAACAAATCATGCAAAAAGAATATGTCGAATTGGGCTTGGCAATTGACCACGAAAAAGCAACCAAAGCTTCCATCAGTCCCGAAGAATTGTATGACCTGATGATGGGAAAACGCGAAAACTTGCATCCGTTCATCGTTCAAAACTTCGCCGACCCAAACACCGGAGCGGTTGACGTGCAGAAAATTCAATCCATCGTTCAGAACTTCGACAACATGAAAGACGAAGAAAAGCAACAATGGAAACGCTTAGAACAAGGCATTAAAGATGATAGAATCAACACAAAATACAATTCTCTCATCACACAAGGATACTATATGCCCAAAGCATTTTTGCAACGTGAAGCCGACGAAGCTAGCAAAGTTGCCAAGTTGCTTTCAATTGGAGTGAAATACGAAACCATTTCCGACAGTGTAATAAAAGTTGTGGATGCCGATTTCCAAAAATTTTATGATGAACATAAAAACGAATACAAGCAAGAGAATGCTCGCGATTTGGATTATGTGGTTTTTGAAGTTCTTCCTTCCAATGATGACCTGAAAAAAATTGCAGAAGATGTTCAAAGAATTTATAGTGATTATCAAAAAATTGCAACCAATGACATTGATAATTTTATGAAACTAAACAGCGATGCACCCTACGACAGCAATTTCTATAAAAAAGGTGGCTTGCCCGTTAAGTTAGATTCCATTCTTTTTGCGTCGCCCGTTGGAACCATTATACCTCCTTTTGTTGAAAACAATACGTACTCTATAGCTCGTTTGGTTCAAATTCAAGACCGTCCCGATTCTGTGAAAATCAGTCAACTGCTTATTGCTTATAAAGACGCTCCAAACCCCATGCAAAATATCACACGTACAAAAGATCAAGCAAAGAAAACTATTGATAGTTTGTTTGCCCTTGTAAAACTTGATACGAAAAACTTTGCAGGCATTGCTCAACTAAAATCAGACTATCCTTCTGCCAAAAAAGATGGTGGACTCATTGGTTGGGTTGGCGATGGCGATGCTAATTACAAATTCTTCTTCGATTCAACCTTTAATTCAAAGATTGGTGATGTAAAAATTGTACAATCAAGCATGGGCTACCACATTCTTTTTGTATCAGATATAAAAGAATTACAGAAAAAATTGAAAGTAGCCATCATTAAACATGATATAAAACCAAGCAGCGAAACCTTCAACCAATATCTTGCAAAAGCAAGTGAATTTGCCGGAACAAACAGAACTGCCGATCAATTTAATAAAACCATAAAAGATAAAGGACTGAACAAACGTTCGGCTCAATTTGTGAAAGAGATGGATTATACCATCCCGGGGCTTGAATCTGCGCGAGATATTATCCGTTGGGCTTTCGATGAAAAAACTGAAAAAGGAATGATTTCCGAACAAGTTTTTGATGAAAATGGCAAATATGTTGTTGCTTCATTGGTTGAGAAACGCGATAAAGGTGTTGCCACCTTGGAACAAGTGAAATCGTACATCGAACCACTTGTAAAGCGCGAAAAGAAAGCAGAACAACTAATCAATAAAGTTAAAACAGCATCAAGCACCACAAAAGATATTTATCTGTTAGCACAAAAACTTTATACAAAAGTTGACACGGTTGACCAGCTTACCTTTGCTGTAACTAATTACCCTAAATACGGTCCTGAACCCGAACTCATCGGAACCATATTTACATTGAAAAACAATGTGCTTTCAGATCCTATCAAAGGAAAAATGGCTATTTATCAAGTATTGTTGAGCGGCATTACTGCTCCAGCAACTCCAACAAGTGTGGATATGGTGAAAATGCAATTGCTTGGCACATTCCGTTCGAGAGTGTATGGCAATCCTAATTATAGACAAGAAAGTGAAGTGTTTAAAGCAATTAAAGATATTACGGATATAACTGATAATAGAATTAACTATTATTAATGCCTCGTTCATTGTAGAAGGGTTTCTATAAAATAATAAAAAAGCGGAGTTTCGATGTAAGATCGAAACTCCGCTTTTTTTATATCGAAGAACAAGAAGGGAAAATGCTTTATACCGATACTCTATCGGCATTATTTAGGGTCTGCTGAAAAACTCAGCGACCACATATAAGCCCAACTTGATTAGGATAGGATAAAACTGTTTTTAAAAGCATAAGATAATAATAATTCTCCTTA
>CAIWVT010000281.1 GCA_903916135.1 uncultured bacterium | reverse complement strand
TCTTCACTTCCTAAAGTAAGCAATCGTCCTTTCCAATCCCTCTTTCAATTGCACCTTCGGTTCCCATCCCAATTCCTTTTGCGCCAGGCTGATGTCGGGCTTCCGCTGCAAAGGATCGTCCGACGGAAGCGGCTGATAGATAATCTTCGATTTCGAGTTGGTCAGGGCAATCACCTCTTGTGCCAGTTCCAATATGGTGAATTCGTTCGGATTGCCCACGTTGACGGGACCTATGAACTCCTGCGGCGTATTCATCATGCGTATCATGCCTTCAAGCAGATCGTCCACATAGCAGAAGCTGCGCGTTTGCGACCCATCGCCATACACCGTAATATCTTCACCCTGCAAGGCTTGCATAATGAAATTCGACACCACCCGACCGTCGTTGGGATGCATCCGAGGACCGTAGGTATTGAAAATACGGATAATTTTTATGTCCACATCGTTCTGCCGATGGTAATTCATGAACAACGCTTCCGCACATCGCTTCCCTTCGTCGTAGCAGGCGCGCAAACCTATCGGATTCACGTTGCCCCAATAGGTCTCCGTCTGCGGATGCTCTATCGGATCGCCATAAACTTCGCTCGTGGACGCCTGCAGAATGCGCGCGCGGATACGTTTCGCCAGCCCCAGCATGTTGATGGCGCCCATCACCGACGTTTTGATGGTCTTTATCGGATTATATTGATAATGAATGGGCGAGGCAGGACACGCAAGGTTATAAATTTGGTCCACCTCAATCATAAATGGCATCGTAACATCGTGGCGTATCATCTCAAAATACGGATTATCCAACAGATGCACAATATTTTGCTTCTGTCCGGTGAAATAATTGTCCAGACAAATCACCTCGTTACCCTCATTGAGCAAACGTTCGCAAAGATGCGAGCCAAGGAAGCCCGCACCACCCGTTACCAATATCTTCTTTTTCATTATTTATATCTCTGTATCAATTCCAATGCAGTAATAATCAAAACCTTCCGCCTTCATCGCCGCCAACTCATAAATATTGCGTCCGTCGAACACCACAGGCGTCCGCAAGCGTTCCTTAATCAAAGCGAAATTGGGCGCGCGAAACTCTTTCCATTCGGTGATAATCAGCAGACAGTCAGCATCAATAAGCGCGTCGTAAGCATCTGTAACCAGCGTAACTTTCGAACCTAAACGGCGTTCAGCTTCTTCCATCGCAGCGGGGTCATACGCCTTCACGCTCGCCCCTGCGGCTAAAAACTTGTCAATAAGCACCAAAGCGGGCGCCTCGCGCATGTCGTCGGTCTCCGGTTTGAACGACAAACCCCACATCGCGATGGTTTTGCCTGTCAGATTGCCCTTGAAATATTTCACCACCTTATTATATAGCACACTCTTTTGATCGTCGTTCACATCTTCCACCGATTTGAGCACCCGAAGGTTATAGCCGTTTTCATCGGCAGTTTTGATGAGTGCCTTCACGTCCTTTGGGAAACACGAACCGCCATAACCGATGCCCGGATAGATAAATTTGTTGCCGATACGGCTGTCCGAGCCGATGCCTTTGCGCACCAAGTTGACATTAGCGCCCATGATTTCACATAAGTTAGCCATGTCGTTCATGAAGCTTATTTTTGTTGCCAGCATCGCATTGGCAGCATACTTCGTCATCTCGGCAGAGGGTATGTCCATAAAAATCACGGGGTGCCCGTTCAATGTGAAGGGTTTGTAGAGCTGTTTCATCACGTTCTCAGCCCGTTCTGATTCCAGCCCCACCACAATGCGGTCGGGCTTCATAAAATCGTCTATCGCGTCGCCCTCTTTCAGAAACTCAGGGTTCGACGCCACATCAAAAGGCACGTTGACGCCTCGCGCAGCCAACGCATCGCCAATCGCTTTCTTCACCTTCACCGCCGTGCCAACGGGAACGGTGCTCTTGGTAACCACCAAAGTGTAATCCTCAATATAATGACCCACCTCAGTCGCCACGCCCAACACATGCTTCAAATCCGCGCTGCCATCTTCGTCGGGCGGAGTGCCAACGGCGATGAAAACCACTTCCGCACCCGACAAAACCGACTGCAAATCGGTCGAAAAATGCAGACGATTCTTCTCCACATTGCGATGAATCATCGTGTCAAGCCCAGGCTCATAAATCGGGAGTATCCCCTTCTTCAAATTCTCTATCTTCGGGATGTCAATATCCACACAAACGGTGTTGATGCCCACCTCGGCAAAGCACGTACCGGTCACCAAACCAACGTATCCCGTGCCAACTACTACTATTTTCATATCTTTATTATTTTTAGTTATATGTTTTAAAATTCGTGCAAAATTAAGCATAATGCGTGAATGTGCACGATTGTTTTTGTTTTATTTTTTGATGAAATAGGGGGGATGAAGGAAAAATTGAGCTTTTTGAACTGAAATGAAACTGTTCTAAAAAGATTAATTCTTTAAAGAAATTGGTTCAGCAGTAATCTAAAGTCAAGATTAAATATCAACGATGACATTTTTTAAAGCATCAATGCGCTCAAAATGTTTCCGATTCAAGGTGGAGAATTCAAACTTGCTCTTAACGGCTGTCGCAGCAATCAAAATATCGGGAATATCTATCAATTTATTTTTCTTTTTTAACTCATGAAAAATCTTAACGGCAATTTTATCCGTCTCAGAATCAAAAGGTAGCACCGTAATATCTTGGAAAAAGTCATTCCAGAAATTTTCTTGCTCCGCAGATGCATTTCCTATATAGATTTCATACTCCGTGATTGCCGAAACCATAAATAACGAATACGATTGCGTCAATTTATAGAAAACCGTTTTGGTTTTATCTTTCTTGCGATAATAATCTATTAACACCGTGGTGTCAATGAACACTACTTTTGTCTCCATACGCTAAACTTTGCTCTGTTTTCCTTAAACTCCTTGTATTGTTCGTCCGACATCACCGGACCTTGCAACAAAAAGGCTCGAAATTCCTGCATCTCTGCTTCAGATTTCACCTTTAGGTAGCTATCGTCCAACTCCGCCTTCAATTTTGCAATCTGATTGGCAGGAAGTTGTTTCACAAGCCTCATTATTTGTTCATATTCCAAATTAACTGTTAGTTCCATGATTGTTTTTATTTATGCAATATATAAATAGTATGTATGATGATAAATTTATGTCTAATGAATTGAAAAAAGATTCGTATCAAAGGTAAAATTTCTTAAATAAATTGTTATTTTTTTATGTTGAATAGATGATTTTGTCAGTCCAAATGACAATTATTTCCATTGCTTAATATCTTCCTTCAACTGCTTGGCGGTTGTAACTCTATCATTCTTATAATCTTCAATCCCTTCCTCAACCCGTTGTTCATAGTGCTCCAAGTCCATCGGTTTATAATCCATTCCCAACATCCTAACGCGCTCTTCTTGCAACACCGCTTCCAATTTTTCTAACAGAACTGCGTTGTCCAGTCGGACAACAGCCTCAATTATGTGCAGTTTTCTAATTTGTAGGTCCATAACAATACTTTTTATTAGCGAAATTATAAAATAACTTATTTCAATATATATATAATAGGTATCAATTAAAAAATCTTTTATCCAAAGAATATAGTTTCCAAAAACATGATCACTTTACGTAATAACCTCCAACAGCTTGTCCACCAGACGACTCGCGCCTATGCGGAACAGCTTCGGATTGCGCCATTCATCGCCCAAAATGTTCGCCACAATGTTATAATAGCGCAGCGCGATGTCGGGCTGAGAAATACCGCCGGCAGCCTTAAACCCCACGCGGATACCGCTTTTAGTATAATAGTCCAAAATCGTATCACACATCACCACGGCAGCCATCTCAGTAGCAGCGGGTTGAATCTTTCCGGTCGAAGTCTTGATAAAATCGGCGCCCGCATTTATCGCAATTTCGCTCGCCTTGCGAATAAGCTCCGGTTTCAGCAATTCGCCCGTCTCCAAAATCACCTTCAGAGGCTTTTTTTTGCACGCTATCTTGGAGAGACATATCTCGTTAAACACCTTAACGTAATCCCCTTCCAACATTTTTCCCCGCGAAATCACCGTGTCAATCTCGTCGGCACCTTCGTCCAGCGCGAAATGAATTTCGCCTAATTTCAAAATTATAGGCAATTGCCCCGATGGAAATCCGCCTGCCACAGCCGCCACCCGTATGTCCTTCCCTCTCAATTTTTCCTTGCACAGCATGACGAAAGGCGAATAAACGCAAACCGCCGCCACCTTCGGAATCCCGCGTGCTATATCTTCAATGCCATAAGCTTTTTCGCAGAGCGATATAACGCGCGCCTCAGTGTCTGTGCCTTCCAAGGTAGTTAAGTCCACCAGCGCAAGCAGCTCACGATAAATTTCTTGCTGAGTCTTCGTTCCATGAGGCGTCCCTGCCAAAGCTTCTATGCGCTCCTGCCATGCCGCTTCCGTCAGTATTGGGTAATCTGAAAATGTAATCATAAAAGTAATTATATTTTTTGATGATGCTTATGTGGGCAAATCTATAACAATTTTAAGAAATCAAAACGCTACTGAAAACTTCTTTTTTTCAAAAATATTTTTTTTTATACGATGCGTCTCGTAAAATAGTTCTATCTTCGACCACATTTTTTGAATTGAATGTTTTATCAAACTTATGGAAGATTATGTTGAATAAAAAGAACTTGTTGGGATGGATAGCCATGTTTTTGGGTGTTGCAATCATAATTGTGCTGCTTTATGTGAAATTTTTGGCAGAGAAACGTCTCGAATCCGTAGCGGGAATGTTAAATCGCTTAGGCGATTCGGAGATTTTCTACACCGTACATGTGCAAGACACGCTTGATATCTCCACTGCCTTCACCATAGCGGAACAAGTCCCGGTCGTAGTGCAAATGCGCGTGAAGTACCTCTTGGATTTCAAAGCCGATATCCCCATTGACCAACAAATTCAAACGCCCATCCGTCTTGTAGTGAACCAAAACATAAAGGTGGACACGGGTTTCCTGTTCAAAGATAAAATCATCGTGCCGCTTGACGAAATTGTTCATGTTGACCAGAAGTTTCTCATACCGACAAACTCGAAACACAAGAAAGGAATCAAAATTCCGATAGTCGCAGACATCCCTTTGAAACAGAACATCACCCTCGACATAAAGAACCCCATCCCCGTCAGTGCCGAAATCCCAATCAAGATACCCATTTCGCAAACCATCCCGGTGCAAATAACCCTCACCATTCCCGTTGACCTGAAAATCCCGCTCGATATTCCTGTCAACAGCCAAGCAGTGATTTCGTTCCCACAAACACTGCCTGTCAAGGGCAGGATACCCATTTCGTTGGACATTCCGGTTCGCATTCCGCTATCCGCCACGCCCATCAAGTCCAAAGCAGATTCAATTGCCGTTCAACTCAAGAGCCTGCTGAAACTTTAACCGACGCGAATCTTGAGTCCGCTCCAAAAAGTGCTTATCTAACCTCTAAGGCTCAAAGACGCTATGAAACGCGAAGCTTTTAAAAGTTGCTTATTGATATCTCCAATGCTTTGTGTTCCTTTGCGTCTTCGTGTCTTTGTGGTTTTTTATTCTTTGTGGTTTTCCGACTAGGCTCAATCTTACATGGAGTAAAGAAAAGAAAACAGCAACGAAAAAGTCCTGAAAATCATCAGAACTTTTCCGCAATGCCAACTAAACTTTCTTCAAATGACTACTCTTAACCATCAAATTCTCAACGCCGTTCTTCTCAAATTCGGTAACATACTTCTCCGTAAGTGGGTCGAGCATATCAATCTTAGCCTCCATGCTCATCTCTTCAGCCTCTTTGCCTAACTTCACATGCAAATCACGATCCGAAAGACGATAAATCAGATGTTCCCAGAAACTATCTTCTTCATAATCTTGAATGATATCAATCATTTCGTCCTCAAAATCTCCTGATGGCATAAAAAGTTCTGCCTCTTTGTCAAACTCAATTAACTTACCAAGACCGATTTCTTTGCTCTGCTCAAAAATGATTTGCACCAATTCGTTTAGCACCATGTTCTCAGGCTCATCAATAACCCAATCACCCAGATAAATGAGTTTCATCAACTCTTTATACTGCTCTTTTGTCAATTCTAAATTCACTTTTTTCATGTTTTCTATTTATTTTATTTTATTATTTACTATAACTAAGATTTCTGTTTCCACATCTTGCGCTTCTTGTTCAATCATAGCTCCGCGCGCTAAAATATCGTTCACAAAAGCCATATCTTTCAAGCCCGACGCATTGATTTTCACATTCAGAAACGCCCCCATCACCGCCGACCGTGCACACAAAGCTCCCACGCCTGCATCCGACACCGAATTGGGATTCCCCACTTCCGCCATAGCTTTGATAATGGGCATGCTTGCTAAAGCTTTTTCCATCGTCTTGAACGGAATTTCCGTTGCATAGCGGGTAGCAGCCTGTATCGCTGCTTCGCGGATAGATTTTTCTGCTTCAGTTGCCTTCGGAAGTCCAAATGCGTCCATTATCTTATTAAACGAATTCGTATCTTCATCCACAAGCGTCAGCAGTTCATCTTTAATCTTCTGTCCGGCTGCCGCCCAATCCGAAAACTCTTCCCAACGTTCGTCCCAGCCTGCCTTATGCGAAGATAGGTTTGCCACCATAGTCGCCAAAGCGGCACCCAAAGCACCCAAATATGCCGCAATAGAACCGCCCCCGGGTGCCGGCGATTCCGAAGCTGTTTCATTGGCAAAACCCTTACAGGTGAAATCAATAAGACGCTTCGCTTTATAAATATCCGAGTCTTCCATCACATATTCTATTATCTTTTCTCTTGGATTAAAAGGTTTCAGGTCGTCCAATCCTAAACTCTTCACCGCAATCTTTATCAGCTCCTCCTCCGAAACGCCCACCGAACGTTTTTGTTTCATCAGAAAGTACTTTCCTGCATCAAGCATAGCCTTCAAAGGAACCAAACCCACCAATTCCGACCCTGTAACCCGCATCCCGCGTTCTTGAGCCTTCGTGCAAGCTTCCTCAAAAGCAACATGCACCGAAGTAATGCTGATATTCGTCAAATTGATTGAAACCTGCGCAATGCCATACTCCTCAATAAACCAACCAATCGCCTTGCAAGCTTTCAATGTCCCCGGAATAGTGATTTGATTGCCCGCCGCATCTTTCATAATCTTCCCCACAGGTGAATCTCCTTCACGTTTCGGGCGTCCTTTTTCGCGAATGTCAAAAGCCACAGCATTTGCCCGACGTGTAGAGGTCGTGTTTAGGTTCACATTGTAAGCCACCAAAAAATCACGAGCACCAACAGCCGTCGCGCCTGCCGTTGCATTAAATTCCGCAGGACCAAAATCCGGCTTCCAGTGCGGATCAGCTAATTTCTTCTGCAAACCTTCATATTCGCCAGCCCTGCACGTCGCCAGATTCTTGCGCTCTTCTGTGTAAGCAGCATTTTCATAGCAATACACAGGAATATTGAGTTCGCTACCCACCTTTTCGGCTAATTTACGTGCATATTCCACCGTCTCTTCCATCGTTATCCCCGAAATCGGAACAAAGGGACACACATCCGTGGCACCCATCCGTGGGTGTTCGCCTTTGTGTTTGCGCATATCAATAATTTCGGCAGCTTTCTTGATGCCTCTAAACGCTGCTTCAACAATAGCGTCTGGCGCCCCGACAATAGTTACAACCGTGCGGTTCGTAGCTTTCCCCGGATCAACATCCAATAATGTAACGCCTTCAACAGTCTCAATTTGATCGGTAATTTGTTTAATAATTCCCATATCACAGCCTTCGCTGAAGTTGGGAACACATTCAATAAGTTGTTTCATTCTTATAAGTAGTTTTTTTTCGGGTGCTAAATTACTTGTTTATGATTAATTATGGGCACTTTTTTTTAAAATAATTACAAAGGTAAAAAAATCTCCGGTAGGAAGGCAAAGAAATTCAAGCATTTAGAAAGAAAAACGCAAATAGTTGATTTTTTCCTATAAAATATTAATTTACTTTTATAATTTTGCAGATTAATCGTTAAGGTAAAACATGAAGACTTCTTTTTATTCAATAATAACAGGTTCAGGGAAATACATCCCAACAAAGCTCGTAAAGAATGAAAATTTTTTGACGCATAGATTCTTAAATGCTTCAGGAGAAGATTTTCCAAAGACCAATGAAGAAATAATTCATAAGTTTAAGGAAATTACTGAAATTGAAGAAAGAAGGTATGTCGAAGACGAATTTGTTACTTCGGATATCGGCTACTTTGCAGCGCTTGATGCAATAGAATCAACGCAATGCGATAAAGAAACTTTTGACTATATCATCGTGGCACACAACTTCGGCGATGTGAAACATTCCAATCCACGCACGGATATGGTGCCAAGTATTGCTGCGCGTATCAAGCATAAATTGCAGATTGAAAATCCTTTCACTGTGGCGTATGATGTTCCTTTCGGCTGTCCGGGATGGCTACAGGCATTGATACAAGCTGATTATTATCTGAAATCAGGTGATGCAAAAAAGATTTTGGTGATAGGTGCCGAAACCCTTTCCCGTGTTTCCGACCCCCACGATATTGACAGTATGCTGTATTCTGATGGCGCGGGAGCCGTAATCGTAGAAGCAGTGGAAAGCGAAACTCCCGTTGGCATCATAACGCATTTGACTCGTTCGGATACTTTAAAACATTCCGGCTTGTTGAGTATGGATGCTTCTTTCGATAAAGAAGTGTTTAGCAATGATATTTTTCTAAAAATGAACGGCAGGAAGCTCTACGAATATGCTTTGAATACCGTTCCGCAGTTGGTGAAAGATTGTATCGAGAAATCGCAGGTAGTATTCACCGATATAAAAAAACTGATCATTCATCAGGCAAATGCAAAGATGGACTATGCGATTTTGGAGCGTTTATATAGGCTCTACGGTTTGAAAGAAGTGTCAAGAGACATCATGCCGATGACGATTTCATTTTTGGGAAATAATTCTGTGGCTACCTTACCGATTTTGTTTGATATGATGTTTAAAGGCGATTTGGCAAGCACGGCTATGAACAGCGGCGAACATTTGATTTTCGCTTCGGTGGGTGCAGGCATGAATGTGAATGCCGTGATTTATAAGATGCCATAAGGTTCTTGGGCGATATGCCATTGCGGTGCTGCGTAGAAATAAATCTTTCATAAATAATATAATTGTTACATACTAGATTCTAATCTTTATCAATATGGTCATTACCAATATTCAGCAAATATGCATACACGGCGTTGGCAACAAGCTTACGGGCGAGCCAAATACCTATTCAAAAGCACCTTTCAAAATCAATAGTTATCAAATTAATAATCTCCTGTTGAAGTATTTCACGGCTTCGTTCAAATCCGAAGAGTTTTATAATCTTTATCACGACAGTAGTTTGCAATTGAATGAGGTGTATTCTTATGTCAACGATATTTTTGCAAATCCCGACAATTTGTTCGCGCAAAGCATTAACATCACTAAGCACTTGTATGAGCAAACTTCTCATCCTAAAATCAAAGCGGGTGAGTTTTATGTGGTTTATTTTAAAGATTGTTTGATAGAAAACGAGAAAGTGGATGCCATCGGTTTGTTTAAATCGGAAAACAGAGAATCCTTCTTGAAGGTTTTCTTAGAAAATGGCAATTATCATATCAACGGGGAGGAAGGCATCAACATCAATAAGTTGGATAAGGGATGCATCATTTTCAACACGACGCCTGATGAGGGCTATTTGGTGGCTTTGGTGGATAATCCGCAGAAGGGTAGCGAGACGCAATATTGGAAGGATGACTTTTTGAACGTGCGTCAGAGGCGGGATAATTATCATCAGACGCAGAATTTGTTGACGCTGTGTAAGAATTTTGTGGTGGAGAAGTTGCCTACGGAGTTTGAAGCCAACAGGGCGGACCAAGCGGATATGCTGAACAAATCGGTGAAGTTTTTTAAGGAAAACGATACGTTTGTGCTGGATGAATTCACGGGAGAAGTGATGCAAAACCCCGATGTGATTGAAGCGTTTAATAAATACAAGCATCAATTTGCCGATGAGCACGACATGGAGATTTCTGATGAGTTTGATATTTCAGCACCGGCAGTCAAAAAGCAACAAAGGGTGTTTAAGAGTGTGATTAAGTTGGATAAGAATTTCCACATTTATGTGCACGGCAACCGCGAGTATATCGAAAGGGGCTTTGACGAGGAAACGGGGATGTACTTTTATAAGGTGTTTTTTAAAGAGGAAGCCTGAGTTCGGAGTTCAGAGTTCAGAGTTTCGAGTTCCATATTTCATGTTTCAGGTTTGCATCCTACGAATTACGAATTGTCAAAAAGCAGGTTTCAGGTAGTAAAGTTATCAAATAGATATAGAAATTTGAACAATTAGAGAGTATTTACAATACGTGTTCATCTAAAAAGCAATTAATTCGAACATTATGAAATTAATCGGTTCTCAACTAAAAATTCTTTTTGTTTTGATAATGATTGTTTTGTGCTGTTTTAATCTCAAGGCGCAGGATAGCAAACCGAAAATATTTAAAAACACATTTGCATTGGATGTGGTTCCCTTTTATTACGATTTTTTTGATTATCGTAAGCAAATACGTGTAGGAATAGACTATACAAGACAGTTTCAATCTCATTGGTTTCTGTCAATAGCTCTGGATTTGGGTTTGTTTGATGATTACTCTTACATAAAATACTATGACTTTTTCAACCAAAACCAAGGATTCTATTCAATTACTCAGGAGGCAAGCATCAGTGGGTTTCATTTTCTTCCTTCATACAACTATTATTTCTTTCAATCAAAAAGAAAACAAGGACAGGGTTTTTATGGAGGCGGAGTTATAGATATGAATTATTATCGTAAAAAACTTCAAAGCACTAACTCGCAATCTCAATTGTCAACTTCCGAAGTATTGAACCAGTTTCGGACAGGGCTTGGTGTTGATTTAGGTGTTAAATATTTTATGGGGAATCATTTCTTTGCTGAAATTCGGAGCATGTTCTTTTGTAAAGTTTTTCTATACAATTCTAATAAAAATGCGAATAAGATTATGTCGCTTAATTCTC
Source organism: uncultured bacterium (assembly GCA_903916135.1). GTDB lineage: Bacteria > Bacteroidota > Bacteroidia > Bacteroidales > CAIWKO01 > CAIWKO01. Next base: position 15,154 of record CAIWVT010000281.1, on the reverse strand, counting down.
AATGGACAAGCAATAACATGAACTTTTGGCTGCTTACTAATTTACAATTTGGGTATGCTTTTTAAGATAAATATGAAATATCTGCTGCTTGCCTGTGTTGCTTTGAGTTTTTTGACGCAATGTGAAAAGAAAGCGCAATATACCGATGATACGTATTTTGGTTCGAAGGTTATGGTTTTAGGTCATAGAGGAATGGGAGAGTTGTATAGAATGCCCGGAAACACTTATGAGGCTATTTATCCTGTGATGGGCATTGGCGGTGATGGGGCTGAGGTGGATATTCAAATGACACGCGACAGCGTTTTAGTTCTTTTTCATGACCATTTGATGAATGAACGAACCCCGTGTGGGGGTAGGGTGTATGAACAAGATTGGTCAGACATAAAGCAATGCAAGTATTATTCATTGGAAAATAATATGTTTGTAACTTCAGTTGATGATTTGTTTTCTCAGTTGCCCAATCTGAACAATTGGTATTTTTCTTTTGATTGTACCAAAGAGGATAATGAAGTTGCTGATTTGGATGCGTATCGCGGGCAATATTTGCGAGCTATTAAACGATCGTGCGAAAAGTACAATATGAGTAATAATATTTTTATTGAAGGTAGTGAAGCCTTGCTTTTGAGAGCACAAGAGATGGGAATGACTAATAAATTGTTTAATTTTGATGTGCTTACAGAAAGCGCAATTGAAACTACAAAAAACAATCATTTCTTTGGAATCTCTACTTCCATTGATTGGCTAAATAATAATGTTCAACTTGCGCATCAAAATGGATTATATGTTATGGTATGGTCACCTAATGACGATGCCCAAAACCAGGAAGCTCTGAATCAAAAGGCAGATATTATACAAACCGATGACCCTATTGATTTGCTACGACTTTTGAACCGATACAATTATGATTATATTATTCCGTGAGAAGCGGTTGATATTGAAAGTTATAATGATAAGATATAAGTTCTGATAATCTTACCAATCCCGACATTTCGTATGCGAGACATGTTACGAATAGGCGAATTACGAAGGGGTGAGTTTAAGGTTAAAGAGAAATATTTTACTTACTATCTTTTAGTTCTTTGTTTTTCTTTGTTTCCGGCAAATAGTTATTGGAGGTTACAACTTTTTTCCCTGTTTTTGCCTCAAGATGCTTTCTGGCATTGCCAGCAATAGCTCCACCTTGTTGGGCAACTATTTTGTTTTGGGGAAAGCCTTTTGGATTTTTTGATTTAACAATTTCTGTTGTTGAAGCTTCACCTAACATGGAGAAAATCAATTCGAGGTCGGTCATGTGGTCACGTAAGTTTTGGCTTTTTAATCCCTTGACTTTCTTGTATTCGGTTGGGGTTATGCCAAATGTTGCTTTTGAAATCTCTGCTGTTAGTATAGAATATTCTATTTGTTCTTTCACACCCCTGCTTTTCCATTCGTCAGTAAGTTCTTCACGAATGGCAATGGTGCGCATACGTTTTTCAATCCAATCGTCGGAATATCCTTTTGCCTTATACAATTCGCGTGTACGTTGAGTGGCTAATTCGGGATTTTCAATTTCGTCTAAACGGTCGGAACCAACTTGTGCTAGCCAACGCTTAAATGGCTCTGCCTTTGGTGATGGAATAGATTGAATGATACGCAAGAGTCCTTTAGCATTGGCTGCTTGTACTTTTCGTTTTTTACCATCTGCTGCTTTCATTTCAACTAGGGGACAAATTGTCCCCCAGTTGGAACTTAATTCCGCATCGCGTTTTTTCATTTTTTTAATGTAATCTTTAACGTCTGCAGCGTCAGTTAATAATTCCACAACATCCTGAACTGAAAAATACCACTTCTGGTCAGTTTCATTCCAAACGGAACGGATTTGTTTACTTTCAAATAGTTTTATTTGGCTCATTTTGGTAAAAATTTATTGCTACAAAATTACATAAAAAGTTTCAATTCTTTAATAAGGAATCAAAACTTTTTTCCAAAAAAAAACTACTTACAATTATCAACATTCACCAGATTATAGTCCTCAACGCTTGTTGTTCTTAACATGTTTTTCTGTGTGGTCATAATCGAATCGCCATAGTAAGTGGCAATCACGCCTTTGTTTTTGGCAAGAACCACTTTCCATATATTATTTGGCAAGATGGCATCGCCCGATAGGACTAACACGTCCTGATACGTAACACTATCAATAGTTAAGGAATTTAGCAGCGTTTTGTTTTTCAATCCATTATAAGTGTTAGCCGACATGCCATTATCTCTTATTTCGAAAGATAATTGGGTGATGTCTTGGTCGTCGAAGGACTGGTAATAAATGTTTTCGTTTGCATCACCAGCTTCAAATCCGAATAAATTGTCACATTCACCACATTTCTTCATACTGGGTTTTTTAAATTTGGCAGTGTGGTAAATAAATGTCCTGGTGACCACAAATTTAATGATTTGATTGTTCTTTTTTAAGGAAATAGTGTCGTTCACTTTATAGGGCATCCAACTGAGAATGTCGGCATTGAAATCGGCACAATGGTGGGTGCAGGCGGTGAATATCAAATAAGATACTATTGCGAGTACGATTAGTTTTTTCATGTTTAATGTTTTTTTTAAATGTGTTAGACAGCCATCCCATCCATTTCAAAATATAATGCAAAGATACACTTTTTTCATCATAATAGAGTACCGAAAGGAAAAAACATTTTCCCAGCGAGATGATTAAGCGAAAACATGAACCACATGGGTCAATCTTAAAACTATCACAGTAACTGATTCGTTCGACAGAATTATTTGTACACCAGAAGAAATAACTCGTACATCCGACGGAATCAATCGTAAGCATGGCTACATAATACGTACGTCAGACAGAAATGTTTGTACACTCGACGCAATTGTTTGTACATCCGACGGAATAGTTCGTACATCCGACAGAATAGTTCGTACGCCAGAAGGAATAACACGTACATCCGACAGAATAGTTCGTACGCCAGAAGGAATAACACGTACATACGACGAAAACATTCGTACGCCAGACGGAAAAGCACGTATGTCCGACAGAAACGTGTGTACGTCAAACGAAAAAGTTTGTACACCAGACGAAATCCTTCGTACATTCAACAAAATAGATCGTACATCAGACGGAATCATGCGTTCGCAAGTCAAAATCATATGTTCTCTAAACGAAAGCTTACGGTCGCTCAAAGAATTCATTCATAGGTCAAAAATAATCAAGCAGTTTGATGAAATAATTATACATTTAATCCGTAGGATAATAATGTGTTATCAATTATATTTTCATAAAACCATAAAATACCTTCAATTTTTTGAAGAAGTGATTATTTTTTTCTATACTTTTGCCAATCGAAATCAAACTAATATTTTAATTATGGCACACGCTCCTTATTTATCGCGCGACGAAGCAGGTATGCTTGACGATTTACAAGTTTTTAAAGATAACCTTCCCGCAGTGGCAAGTTCCTTGGACATCACGCCCCAAAAGATAGCTGCTATAGAAAAAGATTATGCACTTGCCTATTGGATTTTTTATGGGCTAAAGGATGCCAATAGTCAAGTGAAGCAACTCACAGCAGCAAAAAATTTAATTTTCTTATGTGCAGAAGGAATTCCTGTTCAGGAAATTAATTTAGTTCCAATTCCTGATGCGCCATCTGCTCCTATATCTGGAGTTATTACACGCTATCGCGCTATAGTTAAATCTATAAAAGCTCATGCAAATTATACGGAACAAATTGGAAAATTGCTTGGAATTATTGGTGCTGAAATAGTGATTGATGAAACTCAAATGAAACCTACTGCTTTGGTTAAAGAAATTGCAGATAATAAAATTGTAATAAATGTTACAAAAGGACATGCCGAACAGATTGCCATTTATTGCTACCGATATGTGGAGATGGATGCGCAATTAGCACAAGGTCAGGATGAAAAATTTGATTTTATAGGAATGATTTCCCATCCTCCTTATGTGGATCATCGCTTAAACATTTCCAGAAAGCCTGAAACCCGTAAGTATAAATTTTATTACTTGTTAAATGATAAAATTGTAGGTCAGTCGTCCGATATTATTATTCTTACTGCCCGAGTATATGTGTCAGCCGATGGCAATGAAATGGCTGGGAAAATTTCGTAGCAGTATTCTACTTCTGTATCTTCCCGTTAAGTATCACCGTTTCAATCTTATTATTGCCATAAGAATAGGGCAAATACTGATAGCTTGGAATGGGTTTGGTGATAAACACATTGGCGATTTTACCGATGCCGATGCTGCCCAATTCGTGCGAAACGCCCATGGCATACGCCCCATTGAGCATCGTGGCGTGGAGGGCTTCTTCGGGCATCATTTTATATTTGATGCATGCCATTGCCAAAATCAATTGCATATTGCCCGAAGGGGACGAACCCGGATTGAAATCGCTTGCCAAAGCCAGCGGCAGTCCAGCATCTATCATTTTGCGGGCAGGGGCATAAGGCAGCCCTAAGAAAAATGAAGACCCGGGCAGCAAGGTAGGCATGGTTTCGCTGCTCAGCAAGGCTTTGATTTCGGCATCGCTCGTATATTCCAAATGATCAACCGACAGCGCACCGTATTGCACACCCACCTGCACACCGCCTGAGTAGCCCAATTCGTTGGCATGGATTTTTGCGCGCAAGCCATATTTTATGGCTGCCATCAGGATGCGTTCGGTTTCTTCAACTGTGAAAAAACCATGATCGCAAAACACATCAATAAAATCTGCCAAATCAGCGGAAACCACCTTCGGCATCATTTCTTTAATAATCAAATCAACATATTCGGTTTGGTTATCTTTATACAGATTGGGGACTGTATGTGCCCCTAAAAATGTGGCTTTGATGGTGAGGGGCGAATGTGTTTTTAGTCTCTTGATTACGCGCAACATTTTTAGTTCGTCTTCGGTGGTCAACCCATAACCGCTTTTGATTTCAATGGCTCCGGTGCCCCACATTTTGACTTCCTCCAAACGCTCAAAAGCCTGTTCATAAAGTTCTTCTTCTGACGTCGCATGCAAAAGTTTGGTAGAATTCAAAATTCCACCACCTTTTTTTGCAATTTCTTGGTAGGTAAAACCCCGAATTTTGTCAATATATTCAATTTCTCGACTTCCTGCAAAAACCAGATGCGAATGCGAATCGCAAAAACACGGAAAAACCATACGGTCGCTTGCATCAATTTGGACATAGGTAGAATGATTTAAAATATATGCTAAATCAATTTCAAACATCTTGCCATAATCTGCTATTTTGTCATTATCAATCAGCAAAAAAGCATTTTTTATAGTTTTCAGACGCATCATTTCGTTGCCGGCAACCTTTTTAAGAAGTACTCTGTTCTTCGATTCAACTAAAACAAGCTCTTTTATATTTTTAATAATCAGTTTCATAGTGTTCTTCCCCAGGTTAAATATGTGTTAAAGATTGATATATGAATTTTTAATGCTTAGCGGGTGCAAAATTATACTTATTTTTGTAAAAAAAAACACACAAACATGAAACGTACCATTTTATTCTGCATTGCAGCATTATTTTTAGTGAATGTTCAAGCAAAAAAAGTTGAGCCTCAAACAGCACAAAGTGTTGGAGTATCATACTATTGCGAACATGTAAATCAATTTATTCCTACCGATTTCAAAGGCATAGAAATCACGGGAACTTTTACCGAAACTTTTGGTGATTTACCCGTGTATTATATTTTTAACATCAACAAAAACGGATATGTTATCGTAAGTGGCGACGATAATATGACTCCAGTGATAGGATATTCCTATGAATCGAACTTCGATGCCTCGAATATTCCTGAAAATTTGCAATATTGGTTAGATAATGTGAAACGCAATGTTGAATTTGTGATACAAAACAATGTATCGGCAACTGTCGAAATCTCATCTTCATGGGAGTATTATAAAAGTAGGAACGAAAACAACCTCAACCTCACTAAATCGAAAGTGGTTGCCCCTTTGATGACTTCCACATGGGGACAAGGGAAATATTATAATTACTACTGCCCGGCAGCCACCGGCGGACCCGATGACAAAGCTGTTGTTGGCTGTGTGGCTACTGCCATGGCTATGATAATGTACTATTATCGCTATCCCGCCACAGGCTTGGGCACTCACAGTTCGGTTAATTATGGAACCACCACCTACAATTGGAATAATATGCTCGAAAGCCTTGGAAACTATAACGATCCCGTTGCTTTATTATCTTATCATGCTGGAGTTTCAGTCAACATGAGTTATGCTGCCGATGGTTCGGGGGCTATGACTCAAAGTGTTCCAAATGCTGCGAAAAGCCATTTTCGTTACGACAATTCATGTGCCTTTGCCGATTATTCGGGAAGCTACACGTCAGCCACATGGGCAACACTCCTAAAGAATAATCTTGATGCCAATCATCCATTGGAGTATTCAGGAACCGACCCTGTAGGTGGAGGTCACGCTTGGAATTGTGATGGTTATGATGCCAGCAATAATTTCCACATGAATTGGGGATGGGATGGGAGTGCCAATGGATATTTTGCCATTTCCAATCTTTCAGCAGGCGGATACACCTTTTCGCAAAGCCACGGCGTGGTATATAATTTCTTTCCTCCAACGGCTTCCTACCCATCGAACTGTACCGGGACTAAAACTATTCCTTATACCACAGGAACCATAGAAGACGGCAGCGGCTCATCCAATTATCAAAACAATAATGATTGTATGTGGCTGATTTCTCCTACAGAAACCGTTGCAAAAATCACCTTAACCTTTATTACATTTGCTACTGAAGCTACTAACGATATTGTTACAGTTTATGATGGAAGCACCACTTCTGCACCTGTTTTGGGTGTGTATTCAGGAAGCACCTTGCCGGCAAGCATTGTTTCTACAGGTCCAACCATGTTGGTTCGTTTCCAAACCAATGGCAGTGTGGTTGCTCAAGGTTGGAAAGCTACCTATCGGAGCACTTTCCCAACTTATTGCAGTGGCTTGGTAACATTGACAACACCTAGCGGAACCATTGAAGATGGCAGCGGAACAGATAACTATTCCTATAATTATTTATGCAGATGGATTATTTCTCCTACAGATGCAATTTCCATAACCTTAAACTTCACAGCTTTGAATGTGGGTACAGGTGATTTTGTAAAAGTATATGATGGAGTTACCAATACTGAAATGGCTAACTACACAGGAACAACAATTCCTGCAAGTGCCACTTACACCACCAGCAAAGTTATGGTATTGTTCAAATCCGATGGATATGTCAACACACAAGGTTTCAGTCTCGACTACACTTCTGAAGCATCTGGAATAGGTATCAACGAAAACAACAATCTTATAGGTTTGTCTATCTATCCAAATCCTGCAAAGGAAGTATTGAATATTCACTTCTTAGCCAACAATTCAGAAAATTTAAGGGTAGAGATGAATACCATTTCTGGTGTAGCTGTTTATAGCGAAATATTGAGCAATTTCTCAGGAAACTATAACAAAACCATTGAAACAAGTTCATTAGCTCAAGGAGTTTATTTACTCGGAATCATTGGCGACAAGCAGACCGTTTGCAAAAAGATTGTGATTGAATAATGCGCTTGCACACATTCACGAACCCATCGTAAAATTTTTTCTATGAAGAAACACTTGTTGCTACAAGTATTGTTTGTTTTTGCATTCGCGAACGCTTTCGCTAAAAACATCACCGAGCAGCAAGCTCTCATCGTTGGAAAAAACTTCTACTATGAACACATTAATCTGCAAAAACCTGTTGATTTTAAAGATATTCATGTTGATAATATCAGCAAGAAAACATTCGGAAGCACCACCTTATATTATATTATAAACTTTACCTATCAAGGCTATATCGTAGTTTCGGCAAGCGATGCCGTGAGTCCTGTTTTGTGTTATGGTTTCAACAGTCGCTATTCCGAACTGAAACAAGCCCCCGCTTTCAATCATTGGATGCAGGATTATGAAAAACAATTGCGCCTCGTTATTGAACAAAATCTCCCTGCAACAACTTCTGTTGTGACGGAATGGGCGAAGTATTTATCAGAGAACTTCATTGCCTCGCAACATAAAGCACCCATGAAGGCTTTAGTGCCTTTATTACATACGATATGGGATCAAGGGAAATATTATAACGAATACTGTCCCGACACCATCGGAGGTCCCGATGGCAAATGTTGGTCAGGTTGCGTGCCAACGGCTATGGGGCAAATTATGAATTATTATCAATGGCCCAAACAGGGTGTAGGTTCCTATACTTATACACATCCAAGCTTCGGCACCTTGTCTGCCAATTTTGCCAATACAAACTATTATTGGGAAAGCATGCCTTTGGAAGTTACCGAACGCTCGAACGATAGTGCTGTGGCTACCTTGTTGTATCATTTAGGAGTTTCTGTGGATATGGATTATGGCGCCAATGGTTCGGGCATGTTCAATCATAAAGCTGCCTACTCATTGCGTACGTATTTCAAATATTCTCCAAACTGTCAATATATTTTCAGAGATACTGCTACACATACCGATTGGAAACAACTTATTTTCGACCATCTCGACCAAAAGAAACCTTTATATTATGCCGGTTGGGCTGATACCAACAATATCTCAGGACATGCTTTTGTGTGTGATGGATATCAAGACACAAGTTATTTTCATTTCAACTGGGGGTGGGGTGGTTCCAACGATGGATATTTTATGTTAGACAATTTGACACCTGCCGGAAATGATTTTACCCTCGACCATGAGTTAATTCTCAACTTTTATCCTGATTCTACATACGAGAACTTCAACTCTTGTACTACAAATGCAGTTATGCGAAGCACTAAAGGAACTTTTGGTGATGGCAGTGGACCTTTATATAATTATAAAAACAATTCAGATTGCCAATGGTTGATTCAACCCAATGATTCTGTTACCAATATTAAGTTGACCTTTTTAGAATTTAAAACCGAAAGCGATTCCGATAGGGTGATAATATATAATGGTACGACCACTACTGCACCAATTATAGGCACGTATTCGGGTTCGAATTTACCTTCCATGATTACTTCTACAGGCAAATCAATGTTGGTAAGATTTATCACAAACGATAGTATTACATCTGATGGATGGTTGGCATCTTACACTACTACAACACCGATATATTGTTCAGGACTGAAGCAATATACGGCAGCTTCAGGAAGTTTTTCTGATGGAAGCGGTTCGTTCAAGTATCATCCCAATGCGCTCTGCAGATGGCAAATGACACCTTCGGGAGCAACTTCGCTCTTATTACACTTCAATGCATTTGATATTGCACCGGGTGATTATGTGAAAGTAAACGACATCACCAACGGTATTGAAATTGCCAATCTCACAGGTTCTGTTATTCCAGGTGATATTACCTGCTATTCAGGTTCAATGCAAGTATTATTTAAGTCTTATGACAAAATATTGGCGCAAGGTTTCAGTGCAACATATACGGTCTCAAACTCAATAGAAGATTATAATTCCATATCATCCGATGTAATTATTGCTCCCAACCCTGCAACAGATATAGTGAACATTTCATTTCAGAATACCACAAAACAAAATATTACATTTACACTTTTTTCTATGGATGGGAGGGTTGTTTATTCCGATGTAGTTACTATTCCTGCCGGAAACGCATCTCAACCATTGGATGTTTCCAAATTCAAAGCAGGTTTGTATGTTTTAAAGATTTCGACCACTGCTGAAACTTGTATCAAAAAAATCATTTTAGAATAAGATATTTTATGAAAAAACTATTTATCCCTTTTTTATTAGTAGCCCTCTGCACTTTCTCTGCTATTGCTGCACATATTGATGCTCAAATGGCTCAGAAGTTGGCGCAGAATTTCTATTTGGAGAAATCTCTCACGATGGGAAAGGATGTGAAGATGGCTACCCAACTCAAATTGGTTTATACGCAATTTGCCGAAAACGAAGCCATGTATTATGCTTTCTCTGCGCCAAAAGGTTTTATAATCATTGCTGCTGATGACGATGTGATTCCTGTGTTGGCATATTCTTTTGAGGGTGGATTCAATGCTGAAATTGTTTCGCCTGAATTCAAATGGTGGATGGGTGGATGCGAGCAACAAATTCTGTATGCAAAGAAAAATGCTTTGCATGCTACTAATGAAATTTCTACATTGTGGAGTTCATATACAGCAAGCGATTTTACTCCAAATATGGAGAAAAGCAGCTCCAAATCAACCGAGCCTTTGTTGATGTCAACTTGGGATCAAGGACGTTATTACAATTATTTATGCCCGGAAGATCCCGCAGGGCAGGATGGACATGTGTGGACAGGTTGTGTAGCTACGGCTATGGCTCAGGTGATGTATTATTATCGTTATCCCGATCATGGGACAGGCTCACATGGGTATAATTCCGATTATGGTTATCTTTCTGCCGACTTTAGCGGGTCCACTTATAATTGGGACTATATGCAAAATGATGCGAGCGGCAAATATAACTTCGATATGGCGCAACTACAATCTCATTTGGGAATTGCTATAGATATGATGTACAGCCCTGATGGTTCCGGTGCTTATATGGATGATGATGCAAATGCCATGAAAAACAATTTTGGATATTCTTCCACAACTCAATTGTTCTATAAGGAAAGTTACACGGCTATCAATTGGGCTAATTTGTTGAAAACAAATCTCGATAATAAAATGCCGATTCAATATGCAGGCTACGGACCTGAAGGCGGTCATGCTTTTGTTTGCGATGGATATCAAAGTTCAAATTATTTCCATTTTAATTGGGGATGGAGCGGTTCCTATAATGGATATTTCTATGTGGATAACTTGAACCCCGGCTATACCTTTAATGATGGGCAACAAGCGATACTGAATTCTTATCCGGCAAGCAATTTTCCGCAAAGCTGTGGTGCGCAAAAAACCTTGACATCTGCTTATGGAACTATTGAAGATGGTAGCTCCCCAAAGTATAATTATCTAAATAACCTTGATTGTTCTTGGTTAATCGCTCCTACGGATGTTATTGATAACATCAAAATTACGTTCAATCGTTTCGAAACGGAGGCTGACCACGACATTGTTACTATTTATGATGGAGAAACCATAAATGCACCTGTATTGGGTGTTTATTCCGGAAATTCTTTACCTGCGGAGATTACTTCCACCGGAACAAAAGTCTTGGTGCGTTTTACTACGGATGGTGCCAATGTTGCCAACGGTTGGTTGTTGACCTATACAGCGAAACCTACCACATTCTGCACAAGTATGCAGGAATTGACCACACCAAACGGCACTATTTCGGATGGAAGCGATACGAATAAATATAACAACAATAGTTTTTGTCATTGGCGCATAACTTTACCCGTGGTATCCACAGTCTCTATCAATTTCAATTCTTTTAGTATGGCGAATGATGAGGATTTTGTGAAGATATATGATGAAACCGCCAACACAGAGGTTGCTTCCTACACAGCAGCAACTCCTCCTCAGAGTTTGGTTGTTTATACCGATAAGGTATTGATTCTTTTTAAAACAAACGGCTTGAATACAGACGCCGGATGGGATTTAACTTATTCCTCCATGCCACTTTCTGTTGTAGAAAACCAACATGCTTCCGTGAGCGTTTATCCAAATCCTACCTCTGATTTCATAAAAATTGAAGCCAATGTGAATCATGATGACATAATTACAGTTGAAGTAATGAATGCTTTGGGTGAGAAATTGATTGCCATTCCTGTTTATCCCGTGGGAGGTTTGTTGAACAAAACCATTGATTTGAAAGGTTTGGCACAAGGCATTTATTTCCTAAAACTTTCGTCTGATTCTTTCAATCATACTCAGAAAATTTTGGTGCGCTAAACCTATTTTTCTCTTGTTAATAAATCTGTTCATTTTTTAAAAAGATACTATATCTTTTGGTGTGTCGTTATTGCTTAAATTTGTCGCATGAGCAATACTTTCGGAGATGTATTTAAAATAACGGTTTTTGGCGATTCGCATGGCAAAGCTATTGGCGGTATCGTTGATGGATGCATGGCAGGATTGGCTATTGATGAATCTTTGTTGACGAAAGAACTTTCCCGCCGCAGTGCCGGCAATGACTTTTTTTCATCTCCACGAAAAGAAATGGATGCTTTCGAAATCCTTTCGGGCATCATGGATGGCAAAACAACAGGAGGTGCCATCGCATTTACTATTCCAAATAACAATGTGAAAAGCGACGACTATCTGAATTTAGATTCTTTGTTCAGACCTTCACATGCCGACTTCACTTATTTTGCAAAATATGGCACCACGGTGAGTGCAGGCAAGCTTCAAGCTTCGGCTCGCATCTTTGCCGCTGTCGTTTTGGGAGGCGCTATTGCCAAACAAATGTTGCATCAATTCGGCATTTCGATTTACGGCTTCGTGAATCAAATCGGGACGGTTTCTTTTGATAAATCTTATAAAGAAATCAAACCCGAAACTATAGAGGACAGCATTGTCAGATGTCCTGATATCGCGACAAGCGAAAAAATGATGGAGGAATTGAAAACCGTGAAAGCAAATCACGACAGCGTTGGCGGGAAAATCTGTTGCGTTATTACGGGTTGCGAACCCGGCTTGGGCGATCCGATTTTCGAGAAGCTGCAAGCACGATTAGCCCACGCCATGTTTTCGATTAATGCTGTGAAAGGCTTTGAATATGGCTCCGGTTTCAGGGCAGCAGGCATGACGGGCAGCCAACATAACGACGAATTCATCATTAAAAAGAAAAAACTTTCTACCTTGACCAACCATTCGGGAGGCATTCAAGGCGGGATTACCAATGGCGAGGATATTTATTTTAATGTAGCATTCAAACCTGCTCCAAGTATCGGACAAAGACAAAAGACTATTGATCGCGAAGCAAATGAGGTGGAGTTTACGGCCTCGGGCAGACATGATGTGTGTTTTGTGCCGCGTGCGGTGCCCATTGTGGAAGCTATGGCGGCTTTGGTGATGGCTGATACCTACTTAAAAAACATGAAGAATGCAGAATAAATTCATATCCATACTGCTTTTTGGTTTGCTTGTCATCAACTCGCTATGGGGTTTTGCGCAACCCAACGGTCCTTGCGAAGATGTGGCGGATAAAAAAGCCTTACGACTCTATAATCAAGCTTTCGAGAACTTTAAAGATCGGAAATTGCCCGAAGCTGCCGCACAATTCAAGCAGGTGTTGGAGATGGATTCCGCCTGCGGCAAATGTTTTTTCTTTTTGGGATTGATAAATTTCAAACGCGTGGATTATAATTTGAAGTCTGCCACCAAATATTTCGAGAAGTCGGTGGAGTTGTGCCCCGATTTTGATATTTATGTGTATTATTATCTTGGCGATATCTATAGCGGTGCCGAAAAATGGGATTTGGCAGTCAAGTATCTTTCTATCTTTTTGAAAGATCCCGAGAAAATTGACTCCGAGAAAGACCAAAAAGATGCTGAAGCCCTGTTGAAAGAAGCGAAATATCGCAATAAAATAATTAGCAATCCTGTACCCTTCAATCCCACCTGTATCCAAGGTGTTTCGTCGCCTGCTGATGAGTATATTCCTTCGATGTCGCCCGACGGCACCTTGATGTTTTATGTCCGCGTGAAGGAGTTGCCGCCCCTCAAGAGCGATATGTTTAAGAAACCTGTTTTCAAGGAAAAATTCTATTTTAGTTCGCAAAAAAACAATGTGTATAGCGCGGGCGAGGAGATGCCCTATCCGTTTAATTTGAACGACCATGAAGGCGGTGCCTCGCTCACCATTGATAATAACGAGTTGTTTTACACCATTTATAAACCCATAGGCGATTATGATAATGGCGATATTTATTATTCAAAAAAAGGTACGGATGGCTTTTGGACGGAGCCTGTGGCTTTAGAAAATGTGAACAATCCCGACACATGGGAAACCATGCCCTGCATTTCGTCGGATGGATTGACCCTCTATTTTATCAGCGACCGTCCCGGCGGATTTGGGGGATATGATGTTTATGAATCCAAAAAGGATAAGAATGGCGTTTGGAGCAAACCCTCGAATTTGGGTCCGAATATCAATACAAAATATAACGAAAAGACACCATTTTTGCATACCGACAGTCAGACATTATATTTTTCTTCCAATTCTTCCGACTTGGATGGATCGGGCGGCTACGACATATATTATTCGCGTCGTCAATCGGATGGCAGTTGGGGCAAGCCTCAAAACTTGGGTTTTCCTATCAATACGGAAGCCGACGATGCGGGATTTTTTGTGAGCTTGGATGGAAAAACGGGTTATTTCTCGTCCAACAAATTGAAAGGAGCAGGCGGTTGGGATGTCTATGCGTTTGAATTATATAAGGAGGCGCGCCCCGAGGAGATGAAGATTTTCAAGGGTGATGTGAAAGAAGAGGTGACAGAAAGAGCGGTGGATGCGCGCATCGAGCTGAAAAATGTGGAAACAAAACGCGTTACACAAATTCCTGTGGATTCGGTTTCGGGTCGCTATGCTTTTGCCATCAACACCAAGAGCGATTATATTCTGACCGTAAAAAAAACCGATTATGCTTATGAGTCGAAATTGATTCAGGCGACGGATACCACGCATGCTGAACCTGTGAAAGAAATAAATTTCGATGTGAAACCCATCTCCGTTGGGCAATCCTACCGACTGAACGATATTTATTTTAGCTCAAATTCCTTCGAACTCAACAAAGATTCCAAAGCAGTTTTGGATGGTTTTATTGAATTTTTGTTGGAAAGTCCGCGCATCAAAATTGCCATACACGGGCACACCGACAATGTGGGCAACGACGAAAACAACCTAAAACTGAGCGAAGAGCGCTCTAAATCCGTTTATAATTATTTAGTGGAACATTCCGTTAGTGCTGAACGACTTTCCTATAAAGGATTTGGCGAAACAAAACCTGTGGCAACCAACGACACAGACGCAGGACGAGCAAAAAACCGCCGTACGGAATTTGTGATTTTGGAGAAATAGGGAGGGGGCTGTCCTTCCGCTATATTCATCAATACTGAAATTTCGTCCTAAATCTTCTCAAATTTTGCACACTTAACCCACATTGCAGCTATCCATCTGTAATTTTCTGATAATAAGGTTGGTCAATTTTTAAATTTTCGTCAGGGGGGACTACGGATTTTTTTCTAATGAAG
>CAIWVT010000280.1 GCA_903916135.1 uncultured bacterium | reverse complement strand
TCAGATGGCTCTGATAGGCAACATCGGTAAGATTGTTTGCACTTATATAAAGAGAGAAAAGCGTTGTTTTATGCTTTGAAATTACATCTGTACCCGCTCCGCAATTAAGAAGTGTGTAAGCTGGTGTTGCCGTTTCAGTTCCAAATGCTGCATAGAATTTATTTTGCGTAAAATAATTTTCTATCTCAAATTTCAAGTACACATTTGCTAAACTTTTTCCGAATTTCTTTTTTGTGGCTTTAAGTTCAGATGTAAATTTAGGTGCGGGTGTAAATGGTAAGTACTTTGTGGAATCCGGTTGGTTTTTTTGTATTGACAAAACATAAGAAAAAGAATTTTCAAAATGCAACCAATCTAAAGGATGTGGATGTATATCAACAGAAATTTCACCACCAGATAAGTTTGCATTTCCCGATGAATATTTGAACGTGTTGAACCCATTTGTTAGAGAATCGCCACCTGAAAGGCTTTCTAGTTTGCTCAGGAAAATAAAATTATTGATTGTGTTGCTGAATAAATCTATTTCGGCAGTAATATGACTTGAATTTAACCCGAGGGCGTAGTCAAACTGCAAGCTGTTTTCGGCTTTTAAAGCGGGAGAGCCAATGATGTAATTTATTGTGCCTTCATGCACACCATTTGCTGAAACCTCAGCAATATTAGGCGCACGAAATCCACGAGATAAATTCAACTTGGTAAAAAATATTTCCGATAGCTGATACGTTGCTCCAATGCTTCCTGATAACCCCATAAAAGTGGAGCTGAATGCACTGAACTGATGAAAGGCGCCAGGTTCATTGGGCACAACATTCTTCCTGTCAGGACTTAAAAATAAATCTTTCCCTTTTTCATTTCGCGAATCGTAGCGTAATCCACCACTGATATCTAATTTGCCCATAGTTTTTTTTGCTGTAACAAATCCGCCAATGTCAAACAGCTTATATTCAGGAATTAAAAATTCTGTTCCTTTGTTTTGTGATGTCTGAGCCATTCCATTTACACCGAATGATATATCAAAATTGTTTTTTTCGGGAAGAATATATCTCACATCATAATTTATGGTGTTAAGAAGGAAATAGAGCCCATAATTATTTTCTTTAAGTATATCAGCATATTCCTGTCGTTGATTTTGTTGAAAGCCAATAGTCGTTTTTAAACTTCCATTTCCAATAATAAAATTATTATTCAGCACAGCTTTATAGTGATGTATTTTTTGGTATGGTGTTAATGGTATATATGATTTAAAATCTTTACTGTTTGCTGTAGAAACACCTTCGGTTGTGTCATTGAGAGCAATTCGTTTTACAAACTTACCTGTTAAGCTGTCGCGCTCTCCTTCTACAATTCCAGGGGTAAGATTATATGAGCTGAAATGCAAATGAGAATAACCCCACGATTTGTTGAAACCGACAATGCTACTTAATGTCGTTTCTTTATAGCCGGAATTTAAAACATAGCTATCATATTTGTTTTTGTAGGCATGAGCCATCTTATTGCTATAGCGCACATCCCAGATAACCCCTTTTTGATTGCCTGCAAAGTTGGCTGAATAGCCAATTAAGCCATTATTGGTTTGATAGTTTGCCAAAATG
>CAIWVT010000279.1 GCA_903916135.1 uncultured bacterium | reverse complement strand
GAGCCATGCGAAAGATGTCCGCCATGCGATAGATTCAGTCCCATGAACAAGTCGCCGGGCTTCAAACAGGTCAACAAAACAGCCATGTTGGCTTGCGCACCGGAATGAGGCTGCACATTGGCGTAGGTAGCGCCAAACAATTCTTTGGCACGGTCAATCGCTATCTGTTCGGTCTGATCCACAATCTCGCAACCGCCATAATAACGCTTTCCGGGATATCCTTCCGCATATTTATTGGTCAATACCGACCCCATTGCCTCCAAAACTTGTTGGCTAACGAAGTTCTCAGAAGCAATCAATTCTATCCCGTTCAATTGACGGTCGTGCTCCTGCTGAATCAAATCAAAAATTTGAGTATCTCTTTTCATTTCTTTTGTATTTATATTTGAGAATGCAAAAATAGAAAATAAATGATTCATATCTGTAAAAACTTTTAAATAATGTGAAATTATCCGAATCCATCCATGAATTATATTTCTCAAAATGCACGCTACATCCTTTGTTGCTTCAATTTTGAAACAAAAAATAATCGGAGATTCTACCTTATATTATTATAGGGATTTAGAAAAGGATAAAAAGTGCTACGTTATTCTTTAGTTAATACAATGATATTGAGAAATAAAGTGCTACAAACCGTCTTTTTTTTGTATCTTTGCATCATAGTCTTGTAATGAGGAAGTCAACTCCTATCTTTTGCTGTAAACCGCACAGTTAATCCATTTCTCTTTTCGTTTTCATAACATACCTATTTACACTGCTTAATCCGCTTCTCCGGCATAAGCAATGTAGCATCTATTATTTTCATTAAAAAAAAGAAATTGTGATTGACACAACTAAAGTACTATTCGTACACCCGCATTACCCCGATTCATTTTGGAGTTTTAAACATGCTTTACGATTTATATCGAAAAAAGCTGCCGTTCCCCCTTTGGGATTAATCACCGTTTCGGCTATGCTGCCTAACACTTGGGAGAAAAAACTCATAGATATGAACGTCGAAACCCTTAAGGTGAAAGACATTCAGTGGGCAGACTATGTTTTCATCAGCGCCATGTATATCCAAAAGGATTCTGTGAACAAAGTGATTGAAGAATGTATTCGCCAAGGCGTAAAAATAGTTGCCGGAGGTCCCCTATTCACTCAGGATTACGAAAATTACCCTCAAATAGACCACATGATATTGAACGAAGCTGAAATCACGCTTCCACAATTCCTCAGTGATTTAAAGAACGGAAATCCGCAGCATATCTACAAAACAAAAGAGTATCCTGATATAAAATCCACTGTAGTCCCCGACTTTCAATTATTACTACGAAAGAAGTATGCCTTCATGAGCATACAAGTGTCACGTGGTTGTCCGTTTTCCTGCGACTTCTGCGAAATAACATCGCTGTTTGGGCATAAAGTCAGAATAAAATCACCCGCCCAAATACTGAATGAATTAGAAAAACTCTATCAATTACATTGGCGTGGAAATGTTTTTATTGTGGATGATAACTTCATAGGCAACAAAAAGGCGATAAAGTACGAATTGCTGCCTGCCATGAAAGAATGGATGCAACAACACAACTATCCTTTTGTGTTCAACACCGAAGCTTCAATTGATCTTGCAGATGATAACGAACTCTTGAAGTTGATGGTTGACACAGGTTTTAATTCCGTTTTTATTGGGATAGAAACTCCCGAAGAAAACTCCCTGCACGAATGTAACAAAGTGCAAAACAAAAACAGAAATCTGTTGGATTCTATAAAGAAAATACAAACTGCAGGCTTGCAGGTTTCGGGCGGTTTCATCGTGGGCTTCGACAGCGATTCCTCTTCGGTTTTTCAACGACAGATAGATTTCATACAACAAAGCGGCATAGTTTCCGCCATGGTCGGCTTGCTTAATGCACCCAAAAACACCAAACTCTACGACCGCTTGGAATCCGAAAACAGACTAACCGTAGAATCTTCAGGCAACAACACCGACTTATCCATGAATTTTATCCCCCGCATGAATTATCAAGAATTGATGGATGGCTACAAAAGAGTGATACAGGAAATCTATACCACTAAACCCTATTACAAACGAATCCGCAACCTCCTACGCACCTACAAACCCCGTCCAAATGCAAATCCCGTTAAGTTTGATATCACGGCAATGATAGCTTTCGTGAAATCAATTATAATTATAGGTATGGTCAATCGTGGCAGAAGAGATTATTGGAAGTTCATGATTTGGACCTTCTTCAAAAAACCATCGCTCTTTGCCGATGCAGTTTCGTTTTCTATCTATGGTTACCATTTCCGCACCGTTTATGGTTTAAAAAGAAACAAATATCGCTAAGAACTGTAGCATGAAATACCATTACTTACTCTATTTTAATCCAAATCAAATCGGTAGTATGCCGTATCGGAATAATATAGATACCACTATGTTTATTTTTTGTTTAATATCAATAACATACATAATTATTGCATGATTCCGTTGTGATTTTTCATTTTTAATATGATTTTTCATTTTTAATATGATAAAATAATGCTTGTGTATCTTTTGTCTTCTTCTGTCTATAAAACACTAACCTTACAAATGCTTTAACAAGAAAGACGCTGATATATATCAGTTTTCTTTATGATTCTTACTTTATATTACAATTTAAAAAACTGATAATAAACCAT
>CAIWVT010000278.1 GCA_903916135.1 uncultured bacterium | reverse complement strand
TGACCATAAAACTTGTCCCGCACACGAAGTGTCGGGATGACCATCAAACCTGTCCCGCACACGAAGTGTCGGGATGACCATCAAACCTGTCCCGCACACGAAGTGTCGGGGTGACCACTATAAATAGTGTCTAAACGGCAATAAAAACAATTCAAAGAGTTTGTGAATCCGAGGGCGTCGCAACCATGTTTCATAGTCGAAGGTTTCGCAATCTTCCAAAGACTCATCCACATGAGCCAAGAGGTCGGTTAGGAGGGCTTTGTCGGTGCCCAACAACATGATTTCGTACATATAACGGAAGCTGCGATAATCAAAATTTGCCGAACCGAAACAAAACAATTCGCGGTCAATAATCATCAGTTTTGAATGCAAATTGTTCGGTTTATAAAACATAATCTTCACATTACTTTTGTGCAACATGCCCAAATATTTGCTGCGCAACACATCGGCGAAGCTCACGTCGGATTGTTTCGGCGTGATGATTTTCACATCCACGCCGCGTTTGGCAGCATCCATCAACAACTTACGCAAGAGGAAACCGGGCAAAAAATAAGGCGTCTCGATGACGATTTCGTGCTTGGCTTTTTTTATCAAATCTTCGTATTTCTTCTTCAGCCGTTGTTTGGTGATGGAAGGCACATCGCGAATAATCTTGAAACTGCCTTTGTTAATCTGTCGCAATTGCACCCGCTGACTGAAGATGGCTTGCTCATAGATTTTCCAACTGTCGTTGAACACCTTTTTGAAAGTCAAGGTCAAAGTGCCTTCCATGCGCACAATTAACTCGCGCCAATTCAACGAATAATTGTTGATATTTGCCGAACCTATATAGAGTATGCTGTCGTCTATGATGATGATTTTGCGATGATTTCTGCGATGATGTTTGGTGAAAGCATCGAAAGAATATTTCAATTTCTTGAAATAACGAACCTGCCCGCCTTGGGCTATCAAATCATGGAAAAAGGTGTCGCTAATCTGCGCGCCCCACGAATCAATCAGCAGTCGCACCTTGACGCCTTGCTTGCATTTCTTCACCAAAGCATCGCGAAATTTAACGCCAATAGAATCTTCTGTAAACTTATAAATCTCAATGTTGATACTTCCCTTCGCCTTGTTGATGTCAGCTAAAAACTGCGTATAAAACTTCATGGGGTCGCTAAAAACCTCATGGCTCGTCAATAGTTCTTTCGATGAATGTTCGTGCGTCATGTGCTAAACCAATCTGTCGGGGTTGTTCGTCACAAAAGATTTCCATCCCGTGTAGGCTTTGGCGTCGGGCGCAGGACTCTTTTGGAAATAATGACACACGGCAACGCCCAAAGCGTCGGTAGCATCGAAATATTTTGGCATGGTTTCGATAACCACCAAACGTTGCAACATCAACGCCACCTGCTCTTTGGAGGCGGCACCTTTGCCCGTGATGGCTTGTTTCACCTTGCGGGGCGAATATTCAAACACGGGCACCGAACGATATAATGCCGCAGCAATAGCCACACCCTGTGCCCTGCCCAACTTCAACATGGACTGCACATTCTTCCCAAAAAAAGGCGCCTCTATTGCCAATTCGTCGGGTTTGTATTTATCTATAACCGCCAAAGTTTCGGTGAATATCTTGTTGAGTTTCAAATAGGGGTCGTCCAAGTGTTTCATTTGCACCACGTCCATCGTAATCAACTCGATTTTGTTGCCTTTATTATGAATCAATCCGTAACCAAAAATATTGGTGCCGGGGTCAATGCCTAAAATGATTCTGTCGGTGATTGCCATGATGTGTTTTTAAATGAAGTGAGCAAATTTAGTGAAAACATACAATATGAAGCTAAAAAAACGAAAAAATCTCTTGTAAATTTTATTTTCCTTGGCGGATATGGCGTCAGCCAAACGGCAAAGTAGAAAGTTTTTATCACAGGCTTGCACATAATAAAACAATTTTATGTAAGTTTGTAAAAAGATAAAAACGAAACCTCGAAGAAGATTTAATAAGAAATAAACCACAAAGACACAAAGGCACAAAGATACACTAAGAAATATCTTCATGACTTTTTACCTTTGTGAATCTTGGAGTCTTAGAGCCTTAGTGTCTTGGTGTCTTAGCGTCATAGTGTCCTAAAGTCTTAGTGTCTTAGAGTCTTAGTGTCTTAGAGCCTTGGTGTCTTGGTGGCAAAAAGCGACTTATGAAGGGGATGCATCACGTTTTGTTTTTTAGAAAGAAAAAGAAAAAACTTATATTATACTATTATGGAACCAACACTTGCTGATTTTGTGCATACCGATTTTATGAAGAACCCTACGGATAAAAAGATAGCCGAAAAGGTCTTAGCCGCTGAGCGTATCACTGCCGAGGATGCTTTATATTTATATACCACTGCCGAATTGGGTTTTTTGGCGATGTTGGCAAATCATATCAAGCACAACAAAAATGGCAAGAATGTCTATTTCATTCAAAATATCCACCTCGAACCCACCAATGTATGCGTATGCAATTGTCGCTTTTGTTCTTATGCAAAGAAGAAAGGTACCGAAGGAGCATGGGAATTGTCCTTGGATGAAATTGCAGAGAAAATCCATCAGATAGACGCTTGTGTGAACGAAATTCATATCACGGGCGGCACGCATCCTTCGGCTACCGTGTCTTCCTATGTTGATATGGTGAAAACCATACGGGCGATAAATCCGCATATCCATATCAAAGCTTTTTCGGCTGCGGAGTTGCATTATGTGTTCACCAAGGAAGATATTCCCTATCAAGAAGGCTTTCGTTTGTTGATAGCGGCGGGTTTAGGCTCTATTCCGGGCGGAGGTGCTGAGATATTTGATGAGACCCTTCGTCGCAAGATTTGCCCCGACAAGACCTCTTCCGTTGAATGGCTCCGCGTGCATGAAGCCTCTCATCAAAGCGGCATCTTTTCGAATGCTACCATGCTTTATGGACATATAGAAACATACGAACATCGCATAGACCACATGAACCGCTTGCGCAATTTGCAAGATAACACTTCGGGTTTTAATGCTTTTATCCCATTGAAGTTTAAACGCCAAAACAATCCTATGTCGAATATCAAAGAAGGTACTTTGCTCGAAGATTTGCGCAATTATGCCGTGGCACGCGTGTTTTTGGATAACTTCCCGCACATCAAATCCTATTGGCCCATGTTGGGCAAAGAAGCTGCGCAACTGTCCCTTTCTTTTGGTGTGGATGATATTGATGGCACGATAAATGATTCCACAAAGATCTATTCCATGGCAGGAGCAGAAGACACAGCGCCGCACATGAATGTGTATGAAATCAAGAAACTTATAACGGCTGCAGGACAAAATCCTGTGGAACGCTATTCGGATTATAGCGCGGTTATCGTTTCAGCATAACAAAAGAAGCAAAAATAGGTTAGAGAATTACTTCTTCTCAAACACCACCACCACTTTATTGAAGTTGGCAGAAGCATTCGCCACACGACGATAATCTTCGAATTCGGCTACCGTATAATCATATTCTTTATAGTATTCCAAGACGGTAACAGTCACCTTGTTGTTTTCCACTTTGTAGTCGGAGGTAAATCCCATAGTAGTGTCTGTTGAATTCCGAATATAAAGCTCATTGATTTTGAACGGTTCGAGATTGGAGACTTTGTAGCCATCGGGAATATTGAAAACAATAGTA
>CAIWVT010000277.1 GCA_903916135.1 uncultured bacterium | reverse complement strand
GTGGTTTCTGGTCTCCACTTTTTTATTTTTTAAAGTCAATCGTACTGTCATTAAAAATCAAAGTATGATAAGTTATCCATTTATTGAGATACCAAGTACCTTTAATTAACTTTCTTGTCAATATTTGTTGCTCTGTTTTTGAAGAAATCTCAAATGATTTACTGTCTGGTGTTG
Organism: uncultured bacterium; assembly: GCA_903916135.1. Lineage (GTDB taxonomy): Bacteria > Bacteroidota > Bacteroidia > Bacteroidales > CAIWKO01 > CAIWKO01. The sequence continues at coordinate 2,528 of CAIWVT010000277.1, read as the reverse complement.
GTATTGCAGGAATATCTTTTGACTTAATTAAACCTAATACTATAATATAAATCGGAATGATGAACCCTAAAATTAGAATTGTTATTAGATGAAAAAATGTTTCAGTTTTATTTGAATTTTCTTTTTGGTACAAATTATAAGCCCAAATTGTTAACAGCCCAAAGTACATTGAAACAAAAAAAAGTCCAATAAGTAAAAACCCACCAATTATACCACCATCATAGTCGGATTGGGTAAATACGAATACAATTCCAAATAAGTCAACTAATAATAAGGAAATAAATATAACTAAGGCGATTTTTTTCATAGTCGTTTTACTGTTTTAAATTACCCCTAACGGTTGAGGCTTGCTATTCGGCGGGGCGAATCGAAGCCGTTTCCTGCCTGTCCCGCACACGCACCTGTCCCGTACATGAAATGTCGGGAGTGTCGGGGTCCGAATACACCGCCGCTTGATAAAAGAACTGCACTGTCCCAAAACCCCGCTGCCTCTCTGATAGCAAACCTTTGTTAGGCACTGGCTTTTTTTATGTTATTTATTAATTCACTTCCTAAATCAATTAAGCATTTTAAATCTTCCTTTTGATATATCCATTGATTAGTTTCAACTCCAATAATCTTTTTCCCATTTAACGAGCTGATTTTTGTAAGATAATCATTCTGAATTACCAAATTATAAGGGTTCCCTTTAGTATTTAATTCTAAAAACAAATTGACACTTTCCAACGTCAACTCCTTTGAAGGTACCCAAGCTGAAGAAATAATAGTCAATTTTTCATCAATATATTTTATTCCGGTTTTTCGTTTTTTGAAATATAAAATAGTGTCAATCCAATCTTTCTTTAATATGTTACATTCCGCTTCAATGGGCAGATCAATAGATGAATACAGCCCTGTATATGTTGAAGATGCACCGGCTTTTGTCCCAAAAGAATCAGAAGCAAGAAAGTATATGGAATCAGTCAACAAGGCAACAACAAACTTTGTATTTAGAAACCTATCACTGCCTGGAATAATAAAGGTTTTGTTCGAAATATGTGTATCTGGATCCAATCCTAATTCAATAAGATTTTCTGCAAGTAAATTTGGTACTGATTCATTTTCCATCTTTTTTCTCATTATAAAGTTTGTGCCTAACGGAGAGCATATTGCAGCCGTGTTTTTTTTGGGGGGAGTTAAAAGCACTGCCCTTTCTGCCCGTACAAATGGTTGAAAGAGCACTGCACGTTCTGCCCGCACGTCAGCCCCCCAAAAAATAACATGGCTGCAATATGTGCGTTATCGGTTCGTGCATTTATTTTTTTATTATGATAAAGATTCTATTTAAGGTCAACATTTTCAGTAAATGCTTTCATGAAGTCATCTTTTATTGCAACCTCATTAATGTCAGTAATTATTCTTTTAAATTCAGTATCTCTATAAGTAATTCCTTCTCCATAGAAATTTGGAATACAAAACTGACCTATAACAAAGATGTCATTGTTCTCAACTAAAAATTTAGGACGATAGAAAAATTTTGCTTGCATTGTTCTGTAAACTTTTAGTTCAATTTCTTCTTTAATTGAGTCCATTGTTCTCTTTGAAACCATCATATCTGCTCTGATGTTTGCAAAAGAAGATAACTCTTCAGATAGTTCTGTAAAAACAGGTTTATAAACATTTTCAATTATAATTTGAATTTGTTGTTCTTGTGATTGATTAAATTCGGGAATAATTTTCTTAATCCCTTTAGATTTGAAAAAGTCTTTTAATTCGTCTGTCATAATTATTTTTTTTAATTGATTAATAATTCTCTGTTTACTGCTTGATATGTTTTTGAGTTGTCCAATGTAATCCATTCTAAAATTCCATTTGAAGGAGGAGTAAAGCCGATACTTTTTAAGAATTTAATCTCTTTGCTCCCCAATTTTGCTGTCGAGCCATCATGAGGTCTACCGTCCTTATTAATTGCATATAGTTGGTTGTTGTTTGCATATACGTGAATGTGGTCTATCGTTTTTGTATTTGTATTACCACTGTCATAGCGATATGTAAGATTTGTTTGCGGTATGTTTTTATATTGCTTCCATTCATTTAAAAGCTTACTTTCATGATATGTCTTAGTAAGAATTCTATCAAAAACAATTGTCTCGATGATATACTCTTTAAAAGCACCTTTGGTAAGTTTGTCAATAACTTCTTTCACTTTCTTTTCGTATATAACCTGATTGTAAGGTTTTAATCGTCCTTTTTGGTTAATAAACGCATTTGGGTCAATGTCTCGGTCAGTTACAAATTGAACTATTTCGTCAATTGCGTCTGAAATTTCTTTTCTGGTAATCTTTGCCATTTTTATGTGTTTACGTTAAAGTTTGTACTGTCTTTTTTCTATGCATGACCGATAACTTATTATTTATGCTATAAAGTAACAAAAAGCCACCCAATTTCGGCATGCTTTATGTTACTATTGTTACTTATAATATTTCCGCAAATATACATATTATTTCACATAATGATCAAAACTTTTGCAAATATATGTAAACTTTTTT
>CAIWVT010000276.1 GCA_903916135.1 uncultured bacterium | reverse complement strand
TCTGGTCCCAAAAATATGGTGCAAACTCTTATATTTATAGCGTTTCGCCAACAAATGATGGTGGTTGTGTTTTAGCAGGTAATACAAACAGTTATGGAGGCGGAGCCTACTTAATAAAAACCGATTCTCTGGGCATTGCAGCTTGTGAAGGTGGCATACCTACTTTTTCATCCGAAACTTGTACTACTATCATCTATAAAGGTGCAACTTTAGGTTCGGGAGGTTTAGCGTTTCAACCTACTACGACAATTGGAACGCTTGACACATTACGCAAAAACCCTTGCCTAGCGTTGCCTCCAATCTGTCTTGTAACAGTTGATTCTGCATTACAGAAAAACAGGGTGATTTGGGAAAAGAACTTTAACACAAGTTCTGTAGCATCGTATAATATATATAAAGAAAGCACCATGAGCGGTGTATATACAATGATTGGGAATGTATCGAATAGCAATTTAAGCACCTTTGTTGATTTGGCATCAAATCCTGCGCAAAAAGCCGACAGATATGAAATCACCACTGTTGATTCGTATGGATTAGAAGCTTGTACGAAAAGCGCACCGCACAAAACGATACATCTTAATATTAATCTGGGAATTCCTCCTCAAAAGAATTTAATTTGGGAAACTTATGAAGGATTCACGGTGGGAACTTTTAGAATTTGGCGTGGAAATGGTGGTGCGATGCACCTTATTGATTCAGTTCAAGGCACATTAACTTCCTATACCGATCTTAATCCTCCTGCAACCGATACAATTTATTATATTGAAGCATTGCATACGCCCTGCAACCCCACGGCTAAAGGTGCTTACATTTCAACCAAATCAAATATTCAGGTAATAAGTACAAGCATTGGAATTGAGGAAATTTACAATGGAAAATACATTTCAATTTATCCTAATCCTGCAAACAATACTTTGTTTATAGATGGACTTCCAAACACATCCTCTGCGTTGGTTTATAACATCAGCGGCAAGCTCATGATGACCAAACAACTCATCACCAACCAAATTGATATCAGCTCACTCGCTAATGGAATGTATTTTATTAAGGTTACTACTATTAATGGAAATGTAGTGAGGAAGTTTGTGAAAGAATAGATATTAGTAATTGGCGATTGCTGATTAGTGCTAAATTGTTTCATTGTTATCTGTTTTTCTATATCTGCACCATTAAACCTGATACAGCCTACAAACAAAAAAACCTATTAAAGCCACTTCCCAGCAGCTTTAATAGGTTTCAACATTCCATCGCGCAAACCTTACATTCGCATCACGAATCTTTAGAACGAATGGTCGTCGCTGATATAATCATACATTTCTTGCGCATTATTATTATAAGGATCTAACTGAAGAACCTTTTTGAATTCTTCTTTCGCCAAATCATATTTAAAGGTACGCATATAGGTACGTCCTAAATGATAATGTGCGGAAGCATGATGAAGATTATCTTTCACTAATTTCTCAAAATGAGGTAATGCTTCCTCATATCGTCCCGTAGCCTTAAGAGCAATTCCCATATAATAATTTGCCATGATGGTATCGGGACACAATTCGAGCAGTTTTCTGTAACTCTCAATACTCTTTTCTTCTTTACCTAAATGGTAATAACATAAACCCAACCAAATATATGTCATTGGTAAGTCTTTTCCTGATTCAATAATTTTTGTAAACACTTCAACAGCCTGAGCAAATAAAGTTGAACGATACATAGCAACCCCCATTCTGTAATAAACAAAGGTACTTTCCGGTCTGATTTGCAATACTTTTTTATATGAACAGATACACTTGTTCATTTCACCAAGTACATAATATAAACTTGCAATTTCCATCAACAAATGTGTACTATTAGGAAACTCGACTAATTTTTCTTCAAAAATAGCCACAGCTTCACGAATATTTCCATCCAATACATGGGTGTAAGCTTGTTCCAAACGATTATCACCAAATTCTTTCATGATATATTTTTTTAAAGATGTATAAATTTATTTAATTATTATAAACGATCCTTCATAGGAATATATTTTTGGGGTGGATATACACCTTTATACGATGGACGAATGATGCGTTTCGCTGATGACATAAGTTCTTCAATACGATGCGTACACCAACCGGAAACCCGTGCCATTGCAAACAAAGGTGTAAATAATTCTTTAGGAATACCAATACATGAATATACAAAACCTGAATAGAAATCAACATTGATACACACTTTTGAATCGGGACCACTGCCTTTGAATTCAGCAAAAACTCGTGGAGCCATTGATTCAACCAGTTCATAAAGTTCAAACTCATCAATTTTGTTTTTCTCAGCAGCCAAATCCCGCGCTCTTATTCTTAATAATATGGCTCTTGGATCTGAAACAGTATAAACAGCATGACCTATGCCATATATCTTACCCGTGAAATCATTTACTTTTTTGTTTAAGATTTTGATAAGATATTCTTCAACTTCTTTCTCATCTTTCCAGTTCGACACATTGCGTTTCATGTCTTCCATCATTTCCAACACCTTGATGTTGGCTCCGCCATGCAAAGGTCCTTTAATCGAACCAATGGCAGCAGTTATAGCCGAATAAACATCTGTTTCAGAAGAACTCGTAACACGCATCGTGAATGTTGAATTGTTTCCACCGCCATGTTCTGCATGAAGTATCAAAGCCAAATCCAATAAGTCTGCTTCCAATTTCGTATAACGAGAATCGCCACCTTTTATCAAATACAAGAAGTTTTCAGCAGTACTCATCACCGTGCTTGGATAACGAATAGACAATGTTTTACCTTGATACGCATGGCTCATCGCTTGATAGGAATAAGCGATAATAGTCGGAAACTTCGCAATAATATTCAAGGTTTGAGCAATCATATTTTTCAGAGAAATTTCATCTGAACGTGGGTCTAAGGTATATAGCCCAAGGATAGAACGAGAGAGCATATTCAAGACATCTCTTCCCTTCATAGATAGAATCATATCTTTGATGAAAGAATCGGGCAAACGCCTCAACTGCGTCATTTGAAACGTAAATTGAAACAGTTCTTCTTTTGAAGGAAGTTTTCCTGTAAGCAACAAATACACTGTTTCGTCAAATCCATGACGTTGGTCAGCCAAGAAGCCATTCGCCAAGTCTTCAATATCAATACCTCTGTAGATTAATCTGCCCGGCACCGGAACAACTCTGTCGCCTTCTTTTTTGTAACCTATCACATCACCGATATTGGTCAGACCAGCTAAAACACCTGTTTTGTCTTTGTTGCGTAAGCCGCGTTTGACATCGAATTTTTCATAGTATTCGTTGTCAATTTCACATGATTTTTTGACTGTTTCTTCTAAGTTTGTAATAAAATTGTTGTTTTCCATATCACTTTGTTTTAATTTATAACCTTTTTTACATATTTGCAATAATAGCATCGCCAAATTCCGATGTTTTCAACAAGGTAGCACCTTCCATCAGACGATGAAAATCATAAGTAACTTTCTTTTGTTGAATAGCTTTTTCCATTCCATCGTATATTTTATCAGCCACATCAAACCATCCCATATATTCGAACATCAATGCACCGGATAAAATAACAGAACCCGGATTCACTTTATCCAAACCTGCATATTTAGGTGCTGTGCCATGAGTTGCCTCAAAAATAGCATGACCTGTTTCGTAATTAATATTTGCACCGGGTGCAATGCCAATGCCACCAACAATAGCAGCCAAAGCATCTGAGATATAATCACCGTTTAGGTTCAAGGTAGCAATCACAGAGTATTCAGAAGGACGTGTGAGAATTTGTTGTAAGAAAGCATCAGCAATAACGTCTTTAACGATAACTTTTCCTGCTTTTTCGGCTTCCGTTTGAGCAGCAATAGCAGCAGCTTCTCCTTTTTCTTTGAGAATTTTGTTGTATTGATTCCATGTAAACACATCATCACCAAATTCGCGTTCAGCCAAAGCATAACCCCATTTCATAAAAGCACCTTCGGTAAATTTCATGATATTACCTTTATGCACCAAAGTAACAGAAGGAAGTTTTCTTGAAATAGCCAATTTGATAGCTTGACGAATCAAGCGTTCGGAACCTTCTTGCGAAACAGGTTTAATACCTATGGATGCCGTTACCGGGAAACGAATAGATTTCACTTTCATTTCATCAATCAAAAAGCGTTTCACTTTTTCCGCATCAGCATCGCCATACATAAATTCAATACCTGCATAAATATCTTCGGTATTTTCTCTAAAGATAATCATGTTTACTTTTTCAGGATGTTTCACAGGGCTTGGCACACCGGTAAAATAGCGCACAGGGCGATAGCATGTATAAAGATCCAATTCTTGACGTAAAGCAACATTCAAAGAACGCATACCACCACCAATAGGTGTGGTTAATGGTCCTTTTATACCTACTAAGTATTCTCTAAAGTCAGCTAAAGTTTCTTCCGGAAGCCAACTGCCTGTTTGGTTAAAAGCCTTCTCACCTGCAAGAACTTCTTTCCACATTATTTTCTTTTTGTCGCCGAAGACTTTTTCAACGGCGGCATCAAACACCCGTATGGATGCATTCCAAATATCCACACCTATCCCATCCCCCTCAATAAAGGGGATGATGGGAAAGTCCGGGACATTTAATTTGTTATTTTCTATTGTTATTTTTTCTGCTTTCATGTAATAAGCTAATGATTATTTTTTATTGATTAATAGTATTATGCAAGTCTTGCTCTAAGTTTCTCCAATTGCTCTGTCATTTCTTTGGGTAATCTATCTCCGAATTGACCATAGTTTTCAGCAATCAAATCACATTCAGCCACCCATTCATTGGTATCTACTTTGAGGATTTCGTCCATTTTACTTTCAATGCCATCTAAGCCTGAAATATTGATGTCTTCCTTTTTAGGAACAAAGCCTATAGGAGTTTGAACTGCATCAACTGTTCCTTCTACGCGGTCAAATATCCAAGCAAGTGCACGAATGTTATCGCCATATCCGGGCCACAAGAACTTACCATCAGAACCTTTGCGGAACCAATTCACATTAAAGATTTTTGGCAATTTGCTGCTGTCTGGAGCTGTAGCACCGGTTTTTACCCAATGTGCAAAATAATCGCCCATGTGATAACCGCAGAATGGCAACATAGCAAAAGGATCGCGACGCACACCGGCTTTCAATCCAATAGCAGCAGCGGTAACTTCTGAACCTGCAATAGAACCCATAAACACACCATGATTCCAATCAAAAGATTGATAAATCAAAGGCAACGTACCAGGACGACGACCACCAAACAAAATAGCTGATATGGGAACGCCTTTAGGATTTTCCCAATCTTTATCTATTGCAGGGCACTGATATGCTGGAGCAGTGAAACGAGCATTCGGATGTGCAGCAGGTTTACCATTCGAAGCATCATATTTTTCGTTGGTCCATGTAATAGTTCCTTCAGGAATATCATGTCCAATTCCTTCCCACCAAATATCATTGTCGGGAGTCAATCCTGTGTTAGTAAAGATAGTATTTGCTCTACACGAAAGCATAGCATTTGGGTTAGTTTCCATGGAAGTGAAAGGAGCTACGCCAAAAAATCCTGCTTCAGGATTAATAGCATACAAACGACCATCGTCACCAAATTTCATCCAAGCAATATCGTCACCCACTGTTTCAACTTTCCAACCGGGAATAGTAGGAATCAACATCGCGAGATTTGTTTTCCCACAAGCACTTGGAAACGCTGCAGCAATATATTTCTTCACACCTTTAGGATTCGTTATACCCATGATGAGCATGTGTTCTGCCAACCAACCTTGTCTGTGTGCCATGTTGGAAGCAATACGCAATGCAAAACATTTCTTACCTAATAAGGCATTTCCACCATAACCGCTACCATACGACCATATTTCGTTTGTATCAGGGAAGTGCGAAATATATTTATCTTCGATAGGAGCTGAGGGCCATTTGCTATCTTGCTGACTTTCTTGCAAAGGTGCGCCTAATGAATGAACGCAAGGAACAAAATCCTTATCACCTAAAATATCCAATACTTGTTGTCCCATGCGTGTCATAGTTCTCATATTCACTACCACATAAGGAGAATCGGTAATCTGAATTCCAATATGCGCAATATCCGAACCTAAAGGACCCATGCTGAACGGAATTACATACATGGTGCGACCTTTCATCGAACCATCGAAGTATCCCGTCAGGATTTTTTTCATTTCTGCTGGGGCACACCAGTTGTTGGTAGGACCTGCATCTTCTTCTTTTTCGCTGCAAATAAAAGTACGATTTTCAACACGTGCCACATCGCTCGGATCACTTTGGAAGTAATAGCTGTTAGGACGTTTTTCTTCGTTTAATTTAATTGCGGCTCCACTTTGAACCATTAAATCTAAAAGTTCTTGATTTTCTTTTTCAGAACCATCGCACCAATGAACTGATTTGGGTTGGCATCTTGCTTCCCATTCTTTTACCCATTGAATAAGTTTTTGATTTTTTTCCATAGAATAGTGTTTTACATTATTTGTTTAAATTATTATTTTTCTTTTT
>CAIWVT010000275.1 GCA_903916135.1 uncultured bacterium | reverse complement strand
GATGAAGCAATGACATTAACTTCTCCAAAAAGTTTAGCTTCTTTGATAGCTTTTTTTGCCCAAACACCACTATCAACATAAGCAGCTTTTTTGTTTAATAAATTGAAAGGAATCATACAGAATTGCATACTGGCGCCACCACCTAAAAATAATACCTGATATCCTTCAGGAATACCAAGTTGTTCTTTAAATAAAGCGACAGCTTCATCAATCACGGATTGAAAGTCTTTACTTCTGTGTGAAATTTCAAGAATTGACATGCCGATTCCATTAAAATCGAGAATTGCTTTTGCAGTGTTTTCAACAGCTACACGTGGTAGAATGGATGGACCTGCATTAAAATTGTGAACTTTTTTCATATTTTTTTATTGTTTAATTATAGGTTTTTATTTTTTTACAAAGAAAAGAATTTTTTATGAATAAAAAGGTAATTGCAAAAAATATTTTTGAAAGGCTGCAAATAGATGTATTATTTCGATGGCTTTGGGCTTTTGTTTGCCTTAGTTTGCTTGGTTTTTGGATTACGTGCATCCACATCTTTGGTGTAAATCCATTTTCCATTGGCAAAAATAAATGCATCCATAATGTTGGATTCTGGTGCATAAAACTGGTATTGTCCTTCGAGATTGGCTGCATACTTTGAGGTTCTGTTGTCAATTGGCGACAATCGGTCGAAAACTATCATGTTGGATTTTGTGATTTTATCTTTTGCTTGATATTTTTTATCAGACTTTAATGCTTTTCCACTGTTAATATCTTTGGGATTATATTTGCCTGGTTTTGTATGTGCTGCTTTAATAATTGTATGAATCATCTGCTTGTCATAGCGAAGCAACATGCTGCTGCGCGAGGAATATTCAAAAATAATCCGAGTGGGTTTGTCTTTATATTTTCTAAAAAGCGGTGCCCCGAAAGAAGGAACCCCTGAAGAACGAAACTGCAAGACCTCAATAACTTTTTTTGTGGTCATGTTATTATTGCCTTTCCAGCCTAATAGCGTATAATGCTTCTTGCCTTGATAGCGTGTTAAAATCATTTTGTAGTAAACAGCACCATACCAGTTTTTGCAATCAATGACGGCGTTCTCCGGCGAATTTATCTTATCAGTGTTGTCTGTCAAGGGAACATATTTTTTCGATGAACTTGTTTTTTTTGTAAAAAGAATAAACCCATAATATTCATAAGTAGCATTTTCTTTTGGAAGTACCCACGTAATAATTTTGAATTTTTTATCCGGTGCAGTTAGTACAGATATATTTTTTACAGAATCAAAAGGGAAGGATTTGGATTTTTTTGAATCAAAAATTGTTTTAAGCTCTAAACGGAATCTTTCATTGGCAGCATATTTTTGAAAATCTGCAGATTCAAGTGTAATCAAATTAGCATAATATCGAAGATTATCAATTTGTTTAGTAACATCCTGCGCATAGTTTATTGCCGGTAGTAGTATGAAAAATATACAAAGAAATTTAAAACGGATGCGCATCTATTACTTTTTAGCCTTAATTTTATTAACGAAATTTGTGCCTTAAATATTTTATTAATGTAAAATCAATTACTTTTGACAAAAATATAAAAAAATGTTAGATAGAGAACAAAAAACTGAAAAACACATCGAAAATTTTTCTTGCCTTGCCAAGTTTATTGAAAACTTTTTGCATGAAAAAACCACTCAAACCGACAAAAGAAGCATCGTGCTAACGGAAGCAATTCGCAAAAGTAGTTTAGAAAACGGCTTTTTTACCGAATTCAATATTCGATTTGCGCTTGACGCTATTGCCACGATGTTGAGTCCTGAGAATTTAAACAAATGGATTTCTGCCTATAAAAATCAACAAAATAATCAAGATGCGCCTAAGACAATAGGGGTGGTGATGGCTGGAAATATTCCTATGGTGGGCTTTCACGATTTTTTATGTGTACTTTTTAGTGGAAACAAATTTTTAGGAAAGGCATCGCAAAGCGACAAATATTTAATTCAGGCACTAGCAGAAATTCTATTTGAAATTGATGCTGACTACAAAGAATATATTACGTTTACTTCCGAACGACTTGAAAATTTTGATGCTGTAATCGCTACAGGTAGCAACAATACAGCTCGTTATTTTGAATATTATTTTGGGAAGTATCCACATATTATTCGGAAAAACAGAAATAGCATCGCTTTGTTGACCGGAAATGAAACATTGGAACAATTGACACTTTTGGCACAAGATATTTTCATTTATTTCGGGCTTGGATGTCGCAACATTACAAAATTGTTTGTTCCTCAAAATTATAATTTTTCCTTGTTGATTGAAGCGTGTAATAGCTGTTCAGGCATCATCAATCATCATAAATATAAAAACAATTATGATTATTATAAAACAATTTTCATAATGAATAATCAGGCATTTATTGATGCAGAGTTTTTTTTGATGCAGGAAAATACTTCAATGCACAATCCTATTTCTATTCTTAATTATGAATTTTACGTGGAAGAAAAAACCATACAGAGTTTCATTACGTCGCAGGCAGAAAATCTTCAATGTATTGTTGGCAATAATTTCAAGATTGATGGCATACAAAACTTTGGAACAACACAAAACCCTAACTTATGGGATTATGCCGATGATGTTGATACGATGAAATTTTTATTGAATTTGTAAGGGTATGTATCAAAACAGTCGTGCACGTTTGCAGGTTTATTAGCGGAAAAGCGTCCCAGTGAATTGGTTGAGGTCGGCTTCGTAAACTTTTTTTGTAAGTAGTTTCTCAATAACTTCAATATCCTTTTTGATTTTCATATTTTCTTGCTGTAGTTTTTCAATTTTGTTACAAGCGTGTAATACAGTTGCATGGGTTCGCCCTCCACAAAATTTTCCAATGGATGCGGTGGTTGATTTTTTTATTTTACGAGCGAAAAACATGATCACAAATCTCGCTAACACAACTTCTGCCCTGCGGGTTTTGATTTGTATTTGTTCAGGTTTTACGCCATAATAACCACAAACTACATACTGAATAAATTTCATCTTGTCGAGGGGTATGTCTTTGTTAAGAATTGAAAACAATTTATATAACAATTCTTCTTGCTCGCTTGGTTCAAGTGCGTTGATTGCTGCTAATATTTCATTTGCTTGTTTCATTTATACATATTGATTTACGTTAGTATATGCTGCCCTGCATGAGCAGGATACGCCAATTTCAAAGTTCCATAAAAGTAGCAAAAGTACATTTTTATTTTTATATAGCAAAGATGTGGATGTTTTTTTTTCGCGAAGGTGTTAAATCCCTTGTGCGCAGCGGTGATTATCCGAATGGAGAAGCTCTCACGAACGGCATTTAATATTGTTATTCCGATACGGCATCTATATACATGAAGCCTTCACTTGGAGTGCAAGGACTTTAGCAGGTAATGGCAAAAAAAAAAAAATCTTTTTATTTTCCGTAAACACCTCATCTGTAGCCTGATTGAAATCTCTATACATCCGCGATTTGATATATAGCAATATATTTTTGAAAAATATCATCTAAAACGCAACTTTTTTTTTCATTTTACGTTGAAATTGCTAATTGAGTATTTTCATATAAATTAAT
>CAIWVT010000274.1 GCA_903916135.1 uncultured bacterium | reverse complement strand
GTTTTTGATGGATACAGATACACCAATGCACTCATTGCATGTTTTGATAGTGAAGGGAAATTGTTATGGGATAATTCTTTCGAAATATCCAATATCTTGTCGAAGAAACTTGATAACAGGGTAGAGACTTTGTTTGATGGCGATGATATTATTCTCACCTATAGCAGTGATGGCGAGATTGCCTCCAAGGTGATTCGTGGCAACGAAGTCATTGAAAACACAAACTTAACTCCAATTCAAACCAATTACTCCAATGATAAAGTGTTGTCCGACTATAGCAGCGACATGGAATTTTGGTACGACTCTTATTTTATTTCCTATGGATATCAGAGAATAAAAAATACAAGTGCGGACAACAAATCGAAACGGACGGTTTTTTATTTCAACAAAATAGCCTTCAACTAATTTACTTCTTATCCTTTTTGTTTTCTCCGGGATGAAGTATTTCGTCAAGAACCGATTCAATGTTTCCACTGGGACTCACGGCAGGGCATTGAATATATTTGCCATCAGCACCTATCAACACAAAAGAAGGGTAGGAATAAACTCCAAAATTCTCTAACAATTCATAATCATTGTTGAAATGGAGAAATGTCCATTTGTATTTTCTATCTCGAGCTAAATATACCATATTAATATTCTCCCGATCAACCGAAATGCTGACAAACTCAACATCGTTTTGATACTTCTCATACAGTTTTTTCATCAACTCCATTTCGTCAATACAATCAACGCACCAACTGGCATAAAAATTCAAATACACCATCTTGCCCTTATAGCTACTTAATTTAACCAAACTGTCGTTCGAGTTCCTTAAAGCGAAATCAGGTGCCGCAAATCCTTTGTCGAAATGCGTATATTGCCATATCATATTCCGAGCAATGAGTTTATGCGTATCAAATTTGCTTGTGTTCGACAATTGTCGAAGCACTTCTACAACTGCCTTTTTATTGAAATTTGAAGAGGCATACAACACATCTAATGTCTTCAGAAAAACAATCTCCCGAAGCTTTTCATTTTTCAACAAAGTATCCTTCCCTAAAACTTCCATAGCCTCAGCGGAACTTCGATTTGTGTTGACAGGAACCTTCAAATCACTTAAATTAACAGGACGTGTCAAGTCTTCAAAATAATTATCAAATAGATTGCTCAGGAAAGTCATGTACTCAACGTTGTCAAACAATATGGGCTTCTGATAAATATATTCAAGCATCAACTTCCGATTATCATTATAATTGGTGAGTAGCTTCAGAGATGCCAAACGATATTTCAAGTAATCATTGAAGAAGTCATTATTTACTAAGCCAAAAGTGTCCTTCATGGCAAGCGAAAAAGTATCCACTTTGTAATGGATTCTTTGGGTTTTCATCCAAAATATATTGTCTTTGATAAAACGATTGTAATTAATATTGAGCCTTTGTATAAGCTTATTCAAATCGTTTTTATCATCGGTCAAAACTTTTACGTAACACGTCAAGGGGTTGAGGTTGTAATTAATTCTATCAATCTTCTGATTGAATACCAAGTTTTTTATTTCGATAGTAAGGTTATGATTCGGTTCAATATATAGCTCACCTGTGTAATATTCCACATGAATAATGGCGAGAGTTGTTGATGAGATTTTACATATAAGCTCAAAGTGTCCGGCAGAATCTATCACAGTTTTTGTCAGAAGTTGTTCCGTAAACGTCAAATTGTCTGTATATGATTTCAGCGAGATAGTTTTTCCGCATGCTTCCTTTGCTGTACCTTTTATTATAACAGTCTGCCCAATAGCATAGCTAAAAAACAATCCTAAAGAAAGTAGCATGAAATAAACAAGAAATGAATGAAACTTCATAATGAGTTTATTAGATAACGCCTATTCGCTATCATTTATTTTGCGATTAAATTTTGATACGCTCTGGTACAAACTGACTAATATCTCCTCCATTTCTGTATATATCTCGAACAACTGACGAATTCAGCGCATTATATTCGGGCAAAGCCAGTAAAAAGACCGTCTCAATTTCCGAATAGATTTGTTTATTCATCTGCCCAATACCTCTTTCAAATTCAAAATCGGCAGATGTTCGCAGTCCACGTAAAATATAGGTCGAATGCTTACTTCGGCAATAATCTGTTGTTAGCCCAACATAAGAGTCAACCTCAATTTGAGGATAGTCTGAAAAAACCTCTTTAAGCCATTGAATTCTTTGTTCCAGCGAAAACAGATACTTCTTTTCAGAATTGACTCCCACTGCCACAATGATGGTATCAAACAAGCCTAAGCTGCGTATTATGACTGATTCATGACCTTTTGTTATTGGGTCAAAAGAACCCGGAAAAACTGCAATAAGTTTCATACGTTGATATATTTTGTACAAAACTACAAAATGTTTCTAACAAATTGCATATTCATTCAATTATTTTCTAAAAACACACACGGGGTACTTCATATAATGGCAAAAAAAATGGATTCAGCAAATGCTAAATCCATTATTCATAAAAACAATAGAAAATCAAACGTTTATTTATTTAGGAATCGAACTAAGGTCTTTGGTTTTTGAAGTAACATTTAGTGGACCTTCGGTTGAGAGTGCAGTGCTTACCGAGTGAATCACTACCGGAACATAAACAGATTGTGTTATTTCTGTCGAAGCAACAGCTAAAGGGTTAGATTCGGTTTTTTTGTCTGCTTTAAAATACAAACAAGTATGGTATTCTCCTGCTGGGAGATATTTATTGCGATCGCGTTGTACGATTACAATTTGTGATTCGCCAGGAGCTAAAATAACTTTACGTGGGAATATTTTTAAATATGGATCCGCAGAAACACTTCCAGTTTCCGATTTATCTATAATGACAAAACTGCCATCTTCACCAAGTTTGTATTGAACAAAAGAAATTGAATAAACTACTGTGTCTTTTTCGGTATTCACTAAATTAAGTTCTTCTTTTTGTTTAGTATCATCAAACTCGATTCTGGGCACAGTCATTGTGCCTTGAGCCCATAACCTAAGGCTTGGGCCAGACACAAGAACTAATAATATTAAAAAGAATCGTTTCATAATGTTGTTTTTTTATCGAATGTTTTTGAAATTAACCGTTACAATTATTTTCGTTCCTATCATCAACAAAAATTGCTATTTATAGATTTACAAAAGTACTACAAGTTGCAAGTTTTCGCTGTAGGATAATTCCTAAATTCGTGTAGGATATATCTGATTTTTGTGTAGGCATAGTCCTACAAGCCTGTAGGCGTGTTCATCTATGATATTGCAAATCTGGTTCTTGGAATAGTCGAGAGTTTATTCATGTGATATGAACCAAGAAAAATGAATAAAGGGATATAAAAGATAAATTTGCTCACGAGATTCTTATATAGAAATTGATGGTGAAAAAGTACATTTGAAAGCGATATTGGATTGAGATAAAAAATCAGAATGTAATAGGTTTAAAAGATATGTTTCATGGAGACTGAATTTGACCTGAAATTTTCTCAGATTATATATAATGTCACAAAATTTGGTAATCAGAAAATACTATTTGGAATTGACAAGAAGATTTTGCATAATCTGATATGTCGTTGAGTCTATTATTGAAAATAATATAGATGGTTTTTGTATCATTGAAACTTATTGCTCAGATGGCTATTCCTCTATCTGTGTAAGCACTCAATTTTAATAGTTTCTCATATTGATATTATTTTCTGCAACGTTAATACTAAGCTATCACACCAAAATAATATTAACCAATTTAAGTATTATTATTTGTAATTAAAAAAAAAATTATAACTTTGCAGACTTTTAAAAAAATACGGCTTAGTTGTGAACAACTTAAATCAATTTGAAATACAGTTTGCGGGTTTGGAAGAAGGCATTCATAACTTTGAGTTTATGATTGACAAAGAGTTTTTTAAAGAATTTGAATACTCCGAAATCACTGATGGCAAAGTCAAAGTTAGCTTAGAACTTGTCCGACAAACTACCATGTTGGTATTAAATTTCAAGATAAAAGGCTACATAATTTGTATGTGCGACCGATGTTTAGAAGAATATCAGCAAAAGATTGAAGGAACAGAGCGGCTAATCGTGAAGTTTGGCGACGAAAAAAGTGAAGAATCTGATGAAATCATCATCATACCCGCGACCGACCATCAAATAGATATCAGTCACGACGTATTTGAGTTTGTCAGTTTATTGTTGCCCTACAAAAGAGTTCATCAGGAAGATAAGAACGGCAAAAGTGCTTGTAATCCTGAAGTTCTTAAGAAAATGGAAGAATTGAATAACCAAAAAAATAATGATCCCCGTTGGGATGATTTAAAAAAAATATCATTAAAAAACTAACTTATGCCACATCCAAAACGAAGGTTCTCTACTACTAGAACCAAAAAAAGAAGAACTCATTACAAAGCCGAAGCATTAACTATAGCTATTTGTTCCAACTGCGGTACACCTGTTGTTTATCACAGAGTTTGTTCAGAATGCGGTTTCTACAGAGGAAAAGCTGCCATTGAAAAGAGCAAAGAAGCTTTATAATACCTTCCTGTTTTCTTCGCATTTTTAAATTAATTTTATTGCGTGATGTTAAAAATCAGAGCAGCGATAACCGGCGTGCATGGTTATGTTCCTGAATATATTTTAACGAATGAAGAACTTTCCCGTATGGTTGATACCACTGATGAGTGGATTATGGAACGTATTGGAATCAAAGAACGTCATATATTACGCGAAAAGAACTTAGGCTCATCCTATATGGGTGCTTTGGCGGTGGAAGGTTTGCTCAAAAAAACCAATACCAAAGCCGAAGATGTTGACTTGTTGATTTGCGCCACGGTTACTCCCGACATGCAGTTTCCTGCAACCGCCAATCTTATTTCCGATAAGGTTGGTATTCGCAATGCTTTTAGTTTCGATTTGAATGCCGGATGTTCCGGCTTTTTGTATGCCTTAAACACGGCTGCAAAATATATTGAATCCGGTTCGCATAAAAAGGTGATTGTGGTAGGCTCAGATAAAATGTCCTCTATAGTGGATTACACTGACCGCGCGGTATGCCCAATCTTTGGTGATGGAGCAGGTGCAATTTTGCTCGAACCTACTACGGAGGATTGCGGTGTTATGGACTCCATTCTCAGGTCGGATGGTGTCGGTGCTGTTCATTTGCATCAAAAAGCAGGAGGCTCTGTGAATCCGGCGAGTCATGAAACTGTAGATGCACGCGAGCATTTTGTCTATCAAGAAGGTCAAACTGTCTTTAAATGGGCAGTTTCGAAGATGGCAGATATCTCTTTAGAGATTATGACCAAGCATCAACTTACTTCCGAAACGCTGCAATGGCTTGTGCCGCATCAAGCCAATATGCGTATCATAGATGCCACGAGTCGTCGGATGGGTATCACCAACGAAAAAGTGATGATAAACATCGAAAAATATGGCAACACCACCGCAGCCACTTTACCTTTGTGTCTGTGGGAATGGGAATCAAAACTTAAAAAAGGCGATAACCTTATTTTGGTTGCTTTCGGCGCCGGATTCACATGGGGAGCCACTTACATTAAGTGGGCATATAACTCCAACTAAAAAACAATTGTAGTACTTTTTATTTTTACAGACCACGCGCCCATTCGGGTCGCAGCTGTGCTTTGTGCGGATTTTGAATCGCGTAGGTCAGCGTATCCAACATCACTTGTTTGTCACGCCCCAACACGCCATTCAGAATCAAATAATTTGACGCATGATTGTTACGAAATATCGTACTTCCCAAATTTGTATTTGTAATAAAAATCAACATCTCTATCAATAAATCCGTTATCTGCATAGGGACATAATCGCCTTGAAAGCGTTGTATATAATACTGTAAGCCTTTCGGGAAACTCAACACTAAGGAGGAAAGCATGTCGGGTTGTATGATATTCACAATGCGGGCAGTGTTTTCAGCATGTTGACGACTATAGCGCAATCCTCCCAATCCATTTAGAATCATCAAAGAAAGCTTCATTCCTGCTTCTTTGGCTTTAAGCAAGCCTTCTACGGTGCTGCTGAAGGTCTCGCTTTTGTTGTTCATCTTCAACACTTGGTCGTCACCAGACTCTATGCCCACATAAATGGTCTTTAGACCCGCCTCTTTCAGTTCTATAAGCTCTTCCAATGTCTTTGCACGCAAATCACCCGGGAGCGCATAGGTGGAAATTCTTTTAGCTTTCGGGAAAGATTCTTGTATGGCGCGCAAAATGCGCATCAGCTTGGCGGACGAAAGCACCATGGGGTTGCCATCTGCCAAGAAAATCTTTCGCGTGTCGGGTAAGAGCCTTGCACTGATGGCAATTTCATTTAAAACATCTTCTTCTTTGCGAACAGAGAAGTTTTTGGTGGTGTACATCTCACAAAAGGAACATTTGTTCCAACTGCAACCGTATGTAATTTGAAAAATCAAAGAGTCTGCCTCTGAAGGCGGACGAAACAAAGGCTCGTCGTATTGTATCGGGAAATATCTATTGAACATTTTTACGCTGTATAAATAAACTGCAAAATTAAGCATTTTGCAGAAACAGCAGGCATGATATAATGCAGCACTGCTAGTATTCTCAATAGTATGAAATCTATGGATTTAGTATTTGGTTCGCTAATGAAGCGGACATAGATGCTTGCCTTTATTTGATATAAAAATCTCATGATATTTGATTTTTTAATACTTTTGATGCTAAAGATAGTTTTTATTCGTTATTACAAAAGTTTGAATGTATTCCTTTAGGGAAATACATAGTATTATCTATTATTCTACAACAATGTCAATAAAAGTTGAGCAAATTACAAAAAAGTATGGGAAGCAAAAGGCTTTGGATTCCATATCGTTTCAAATAAATAGTGGTGAGATTGTTGGTTTACTTGGACCCAACGGTGCAGGCAAATCAACGCTGATGAAGATACTCAGTTGTTTTATTCCACCCACATCGGGCGACGCTTTTGTCTGTGGTTTTGATGTGATGGAACAATCCTTGGATGTGCGAAAAAAAGTGGGTTATCTCCCCGAACAAAATCCGCTGTATTTAGAAATGTATGTGAGAGAGTTTTTACTTTTTATTGCAGGAATTCATAAACTTGGCAAGGGAAAAAACGCCCGTGTGGAAGAGATGATTGCCATGACAGGTTTGGAAGTTGAACAAAACAAAAAAATCGGAACACTCTCGAAAGGCTATCGTCAACGCGTGGGATTGGCTCAAGCCATGATGCACAATCCCGAGGTGTTGATTTTGGATGAACCTACTTCAGGACTCGACCCCAACCAAATTATTGATATTCGAAATCTGATAAAGAAAATCGGGAAGGAAAAGACGGTGATACTTTCTACTCACATCATGCAAGAAGTGGAAGCCGTGTGTAATCGCGCTATTATTATTAATAAAGGTATTATTGTTGCCGACGACTTGACGCAAAATTTGCATCTATTGCATAAAAACAAAAACAAAATTACGGTTGAATTCAACAATACGGTAAGTTTGGAGGTGTTGAAAAAGATAGCCGGTGTGACGCAAGTTGTTCATAAAAAAGATCAGATTTGGGAGTTCCAAGCAAAAGATAGCGAAGAGGTTCGGACCAATATTTTCAACTTTGCGGTGCAAAACAAATTAGCCGTTTTGTCAATGCACAAGGAGGATAGCAGCATGGAAGATGTGTTTCATCAACTTACGAAAGAATAATATTCGCTTGTAATTCAAAAAAAAGTAGTACTTTTGCATCACCAAATATTGGTGTGGAAAAATTTGATTGATTGCAACCACAGGAAAAAATGCTAAAACAAACTCTTTCCCTCCAATCAATCACGATGCTCCACAAGACATTTATTCATTAAAAAAATTACATTATGGGATATTTATTTACATCAGAATCCGTTTCTGAAGGTCATCCGGACAAAGTAGCCGATCAAATTTCTGACGCATTATTAGACGAGTTTTTACGTTGCGACCCCGAGTCGAAAGTAGCTTGCGAAACATTAGTAACAACAGGCTTGACCGTTTGTAGCGGTGAAGTGAAAACCAATGGATACGTGGATGTGCAACGTGTGGCACGTGAAGCTATCCGCAAAATAGGCTATACAAAAGCCGAATATCGCTTTGATGCCGATTCATGCGGTGTGATTTCGACTATACATGAACAATCGAGCGACATCAACCAAGGTGTGGAACGCAAAAAAGAAGAAGATCAAGGTGCAGGCGACCAAGGCATGATGTTTGGCTATGCATGCAAAGAAATGGATAATTATATGCCGATGCCGATAGAGTTGGCGCATGTGTTGCTCCAGGAATTGGCTGAAATTCGTCGCGAAGGCAAACAAATGACCTATCTGCGCCCGGATGCCAAATCGCAAGTTACGATAGCTTATAACGACAATGGCAAAGCGGAACATATTGATACCATTGTTATTTCTACACAGCATGATGATTTCGATACAGAGAAAAAAATGTTGGATATCATTAAGAAAGATGTGCTCGAAGTGTTGATTCCTCGCGTTGCAAAAATTAAAACGTTGTCTGTTGAGGTAAAGAATATGTTGAAAGGTAAATTCAAATTGTTTGTGAATCCAACAGGAAAATTTGTTATTGGCGGACCTCATGGCGACACGGGATTGACCGGACGTAAGATTATTGTGGATACGTATGGCGGCAAAGGTGCTCACGGTGGTGGTGCTTTTTCGGGAAAAGATTCTTCGAAAGTGGATCGTTCCGCGGCTTACGCAGCACGTCATATTGCTAAGAATTTGGTGGCAGCAGGAGTTGCCGATGAAGTGTTGATACAAGTGGCGTATGCTATTGGCGTGGCACAACCAGTGGGTTTATATGTAAACACATACGGTACTGCCAAAGTGAAAGACGCTAAAGGCAAAATCCTCTTAGACGGACAAATTGCTGATCGTATTAATTCGATTTTCGATATGCGTCCGTATGCTATCGTGAAACGTTTTGGTTTGAAGAATCCTATTTTTCACGCTACGGCAAGCTACGGACATTTTGGCAGGGATTATGTGAAAAAAGAAGTCGAAGTGTATTATAAAGACGCTACCACCGCAACCAAAAAAGTGGGAGGCAAAGAAAAAAACTTTAAAGAAGTGGAATTTTTTGCTTGGGAGAAACTCGATTATGTTGACACCATCAAAAAAGAATTTGGATTGAAATAATCAAGTAAAGTTTTTATTGAATTGAAAAGGGCAGATTTTAGTTTGCCCTTTTTGTTTTTATGGGTGGTTGAATTGTTTTATTGCTATATTGCTATATTACTAAATTGCTATATTGCTATATTGTTCTATTGTTATTTTTGCCAGAAAGTAAAGTCTGGAAAGTTATAACAGGCGAAAATTGGAACATTTGATGACAATAGATTTTTCACAACTATCAGTTTTTCTGCATCTTTTTCTTTATCACCATAAATATTTGAGAAAAAAGTTTACGTAATTCATAAATTTCATGTAAGTTTGCCATACTAAATCTTTATTATGAAAGCATCAAAGCTACTCTCGTTTATTGTTCTGTCCATGTTCTCTGTTTGGACGTATGCTCAGTTAAATACGACTTATAAAACAACTGAGTTTGTTTTTGCCAAGTACAATACGGTGAATGTTTCCACCATTAAACCCAATTGGAATGTTAGGCTGCTGAATCTCGAAAACTCTTTTGAAGGCAACGAAGCCTACGAAGCATCTATCAAGAAAATCAAGATGGAAGCAGCGTTGAGATTTCCGCGGAAGAATCCTTTCCAAAATATCAATAAGTCGTCAATCAAGACCTCACTTGACACCTGTGTGATTATGAAAGGTTTTGAAGGGAATTTGTTTGTAAACAGCACGCCAAACGATAACACCCTTGCCGTGAACAATAGTGGCATGCTTATTTCGGATATCAACAGCTCCATTTATATCTACGATACCCAAAACGATACGCTGTTAAAGACCTTTCCGTTGTCCGTTTTTTCGGATACCTTGTCGTTGAATTCCAATCAGTATGACCCTAAATTACTTTACGATCCGGCGGCTGACAAGTTTGTGATGACGTTTCTTGCCGGAAACCAGGATAGTCTTAGCAACATAGTACTTGCTTTTTCGCAAACCAATGACCCTTTGGGGTTATGGAATCTTTACAGTATTCCGGGCAATCCGTTGTCGGATTCAAGTTGGACCGACTTTCCTGCCATTGCTTTATCACAAAACGAATTGTTTATTACGGTTAATCTGTTGAAAGATACCGGTTCGTGGCAAACATCTTTCAAACAAAGTATTATTTGGCAGATTGATAAAAACAGGGGCTACAGCGGCGACACCTTGCATTCCAAGCTTTGGAGTCAAATCAACACAGGTGACAAACCCATACGCAACATCCATCCCATCCAAGGGGGAAGCGCCCTGACGGGACCGGATATGTATCTATTGTCCAATAGAAATTTCGCTATTCAAAACGACACCGTTTTCATGCTTCATATCACGAATGTTCTCAGCGACACCAATACGATTATGACCATCACACCCGTTGTTTCCGATAGATGTTATGGTATGCCTCCTGATGCTTTGCAGCCGGCGAATCAAACCTTTGCCACCAACGATGCGCGCGTGTTGGGAGGATTTATTGAGAATGATAAAATTCAGTTTGTGGGTAACTGCATGGATACTCTGACGGGCAAAGCCACCGTGTATCATGGCATCATCAACAATGTGTCGAGCACGCCTTCGGTTCATCTGACACTTATGGCTGATACGCTGGAATTGGGTTATCCCAACATTGCCTATACGGGAGTTGGGAGCGCTGACAATTCCGCAATTATATCTGTAAATTATACAGGAAAATTTACCAATCCCGGTTTTGCAGCATTTAACTATAACGGAATTACCGCTATCTATTCATCCATGGGACATTTAAAATCATCCAGTTCTTATGTGAATTTGTTTGGCGGGACTGATCCCGAACGTTGGGGCGATTATTCAGGTTCGCAGCGGGTGTATAATGAACCCGGAAAGGTTTGGGTGGCGGGTAGCTTTGGTAAAAAAATCAATACTTTTATTAGAGCACACGGCACCTGGATAGCGCAACTTCAGAAAGCTCCTCCCGATGCCGGCATTCAAAGTTATAGCAGCATCCATAACAATTCGAGCCTGACGGCATATCCTAATCCGGTAACTGACCTATTGTTTATCGAACTCCATATTCCTTACGATGCGCACATAGAGGTTTCTTTGTACGACGAAAACGGCAGGCTCGTGAAACTTTTGCTGCAAACAAACGCCTTGGAAGGCAAAAACCTCTTATCTTTCAGCACCCAGCCCCTTGCCCGTGGAGTTTATTTTCTACGTGTGAAGGATAATAAACAGCTATTTTTGACAAAGAAAGTGGTGAAGGAGTAGGGGGATGGAATTGTGGGTAAGTGGTTTGGAATTAAAAATGAAAAATGAAAAATGAAAAATGGGAGGAGGGGTTTAATTGTTTAATTGTTATATTGCTGAATTGTTTAATTGTTATGTTATTAGGCAGAGCCTAAATGGAGAGAAGGGACGGAGGCAGAGGCTGGAGACGAACGGGCAGCGTAGTTGCAAACTACTATTTATAAAGTTCGAAGGGGCAAACTTAGAACAACGGGTATAACAATAGAACAATAGAACAATGAAACAATTTAGCAATATAACAATGTAACCATAAAACAGCTTTTACTTTCATCGTAATATATTTGAAGAAAAAAATTACTTTTGCAAAAGAAAATTAGAAACCTATGAATTCAAAAATAGTCAAACAAATATCATAGGTCTAATAAAAAACTCTTATTATGGATATAAATTATTATGAAAGAAGCGGTCGAGTTATTCCTCCCACCAACGACGAGATTTGCATACATCCCTATATTTTGCTAAGCGATAGCATCATGTATGCATCTAAAACCGTACATTTTGTGTACCTTTATATGCATATTGATACCTGGAAAAATGAACTTATTGAAAAATTGGTTCCTTTTTTCTTTCAACCCAAAGATGATAACAGGGATACCTTGGCAGTTTTTAATAAACTCCAACCGATGATAAAAAAAATGAGTAAATTGCCACATAAGAGCAAACAAGTTCTAGTGGCTATTGCCGGATATCATCAGTTATTAAAAAAAATGCGCGCCATTATGAAGTTAGATATAGAAATTATGTTCGAAAAAACTGACATATTGAATCTAACTCCTTTTATTGAAAACAAAATATGGTATATGAAATTCTTCGACTACACTGAGGCGTCCAATAAAGAAGACTATTATATCTCCGAACTGGCAGAAATCATCATTGAGCGTAAAAATCTTTTTGCATTCGATACGAATGTGGATAAGCTTTTCAAATGTGCGAATCTTGACGCTACAAAAGATCAAGAGTTTGATTTTATTTCGATACCGTTGTGGACTATGCCTCCCATGTGTGGCATGACGTATGAACAATTGCTACATTCGCGCGAAAATCTTCGTGCGCCGCTTGTCCCATTCAAGAAAGACCTCAAAGAACTATCAGCACATTTGTTCCCATTGGATTTCTCACCCGATAATTTGCAACAAATTCAGCACCTATGTACTGAGAAAATTCTCCCATATCAAAAGCCAATTCAGAAAAATATAGATGATAGTTTATATATTTCTCAGTTGCGTAACAAATATCCCGGCGATCTTTACGAAACAATTTATTTGGGCATCACTTCTGCCGAGAATTTAGTGAACTACTATGAAAAGACCAAGAATATTGAGCCCTATGTCGCCACACAAATAAAAGAACGCATCAGTCGTCATATCAATCTTAAGGCAAGCTATGTGTTCACTTATTTTAAATTACATATTGGCGCACCAATAGAGTTGCCGTAGAACTCAGTTGGGCAGAGGCTCCAACCTCAGTCATATCTATCCGTTTAGCCTAATAAAAAACAATGAAACAATTTATCAATAAAACAATGTAACCATCCAACTTAATACACCCATGCGACTATTGAAAACAAAAAATAGTAAACGATAAAAAAGAATCAAATGGATAAAAAATTTCAAGACTTTGAATATGCTATAAAAGGAAAACATTCGTTTCGGTTCACGCCAAAATATCAGGAAAGTTTCTCTGTCAGGTTAAAATCAAGAATTTTTGTTGAAATAGCCATAAAAACCATAGAGGCTTTAGATTGGGATTTGGTGTATCAGGACGACAAACAGCTTGAAGCGAAACGAAAAGGAGATTTCAGAAGTTGGTCTCATGGCATTACAATTAAAATAGATACCTTTGGAAACGTTGAAGTAAAAAGTGTTTCATTAGGTAATGAAATGTGGGATATGGGTAGTAATTCGAAAAGAGTTAAACTATTCATTTACGCATTTAATGAAACACTTAAAACCTTTGACGAATCGCAATTATCGGAGATTGAAATGGAGATTGAGAAAAAAGACAACTATGATGATTATAAAATACCAGAAAGCTTACCATCTCCAAAAAAATATAGTAAACCGAATATCTTTATACCTATAATTGGCATCAGTTTGATGTCCGTATTGATAGCTTACATTATAGCCTTGCTGTCTCTTGAGGGACTCTACGTAATTGGTCTCTTTGAAATTGCAGTTGGTTTTATACTCGGAATCTCATTTATGTTTTTGATGAAACTTGGCAATTATACTGACTGGAAAAAGATAAATTACATACTCATTGTGTCAATTATACTGGTTTATATGCTTAATCAATACTTCCAATACAAGTTGATTCTTTCAAGGAATAATTATGCGCCTATTGGTCTTTTGGCATTTATGAAATTGAAATTAGAATGTGGATTGATACTTAAAAGTACAAATGTGGGTTCCATCGGACTCATCATTTCATGGATAGTGCAACTTGGATTGACGTATTTAATTGGGTACATGCGAACTATGTCAGCTTTATTAAAGATTAAAATAAAAAGAGTACCCATTGAAGTTGTAGATTTTGTCATGTACCATTCCCTACAGGGGAAAAAGGAAATATCCCTTCGGCAAGAGCTTTCAAATATGGGATGGAAAACTGAATTAGAACAGAACATGGTATTTGAGGCAATTGATGCCATTTATACAGGTCTTCAATTGAATAGAAATGTATAATGCTCCATTTAAGTCCATACTAACAAAACAGGTATAACAACTAAAATCAAACATTTATTTACTTGCCATTTAGAATGTGTGAATAGTGTAAGTTATTTCCAAAATTATGTAATACCCCCTCCAATAAACAGGACTAATTTTGCAGCGTGAAAATAATTTCACACTGTACCGCCAGATGCGGAATTTTAATTTATTTAGAAATGGAAAATATTATTAAAAATCACAAAAAAGCAGCTACACATTTAGAAGAAGCTGCAAAACGTCATCTTGAAGCTGCCAAGTATCACGAAGCAGGGAATCATGAAAAAGCGCATCAAAGTACCATAAAAGCACAAGGTCATTCGACTCATGCTTGTGACGCTCAGAAAGAGATTCAAAAACAACATGCACGTACTAAATAATTTTTATTGCTGACAATAATCAATCTTAAATTTTAAACCTAAATACATACATATCATGACAAAAACATTAAAAGGAACCACAACGGAACAAAATTTATTAAAAGCTTTTGCAGGCGAATCGCAAGCACGAAATCGGTATGAGTTCTTTGCG